>VGPG01000079.1 GCA_016875555.1 Chloroflexota bacterium
CGTGACGGCGACCGTCCACAGGGTGGTGGCTTCCGTCGTGATGGTGATCGTCCACAGGGTGGTGGCTTCCGCCGTGATGGTGATGCGCCCCGTGGTGAGCGTTCATTCGGCGACCGTCCACAGGGTGGTGGCTTCCGTCGTGACGGCGACCGTCCACAGGGTGGTGGCTTCCGCCGTGATGGTGATGCGCCCCGTGGTGAGCGTTCATTCGGCGACCGCCCACGTGGTGGATTCGGCGACCGTCCACAGGGTGGTGGCTTCCGTCGTGATGGTGACCGTCCACAGGGTGGCGGCTTCCGTCGTGATGGTGATGCACCACGCCGTGACGGCGACGATTCGCCAGGCTTCGGCGGCGATCGTCCACGACCACGACGTCGGTTCTAATGCGAATCAAACGGGGTGCGGCGAATGCCGCACCCCGTTTTTTGTGGTGGCACCACTTTATTGACCAATACGAAGTGCGTGAGCCTGCGCTTGTAACGACAATTCAGCAGCCTTAAATGCATGCGCTTGCGTCATTGCATGTTCGGTACGATCGAGACAATCACGCACGAGTTGCCCAAAGAAGGGATAGCCGATGCGGCCGTCCACATCAACATGATGCTCACCGTGTTGATCGACCCAGTACACCTGATTGCCGTTGCCACGCGTCACGTCAACATACTTGCGCAACTCAATGTATCCCAGCGTACCCATGATGATGGTACGACCGTCGCCCCAATTACTCAGACCGTTGGGGGTGAACCAGTCCACGCGGAAGTAGTTGGTTGCACCGTTGTTGCCCACAATCGTCGCATCGCCGAAATCCTGCAACTCGGGGTACTCAGCGTGCGCATAATTGGCCACTTTGCTGTGGAGCACCTGCCCGTCCGTGGCACCGCTGTAGAACAAAAACTGCTCGACCTGGTGACTACCGATATCGCACAAAATACCGCCGTAGCGCGCCAATTCAAAGAACCACGCTGGGCGATTGGGCGCCCCGAGGCGGTGTGGTCCAAGTCCAATCACCTGTAACACGCGGCCAATGGCCCCGCCGTGCACGAGTTCACCGGCGTATAGTGCGCTTTCGTTGTGCAGACGCTCGCTATAGTAGACGGCATACTTGCGCCCCGTTTGCGCCACCACACGCTTGGTCTCAGCAAGTTGGTCAAGCGTAGTGAATGGGCATTTATCGGTAAAGTAGTCTTTGCCGTGCTGCATCACCCGATTGCCCAAGGCGCTCCGATCTGCAGGTACGGCAGCCGCCGCAACGAGTTGAATCGAGGCGTCCTGCAAAATCTCTTGCTCGCTCCGCGCCACCCGCGTGCCGGGGAATCGCTCAACAAACGCCGTCACCTTGGCTGGATCAGGGTCATATACCGCCGCCAGGGTTGCACCAGCCTCGACCAAACCATTGCACTGCCCATAGATATGCCCGTGATCGAGCCCAATCGCCGCAAAGACAAACTCGCCGGGGTTGACCACCGGCTGTGGTTTACCCTTTGGCGCATAGTTCATTCCATCTGACATGCATCCCCCTTAGCCGTGCACCTGTGGCGTCATCGCCCGCAAATTCGTCAAACTCGTGTTGAGTGCGTCGAGTGGGTCACCAGGGCAGATGTCTTGCTCAACAGCATACCACTCAATCCCGTTGGCCTCGCCCCAGCGCAAAATCGGCACGAAGTCGATACTGCCAGTGCCCACGGCCCCAAATGAGCCATCCGCAGCCATATCTTTCAAGTGGATAATCGGCATACGATTGCGATACGGTGCAATAAACGCCAGTGGATCAGCGCCGCCTTTTTTGACCCAGTAGACGTCAATCTCGGCCAAAATCGCATTGTCGGCACTCGGCTCAAGCAGGTATTCGAGAGCCGAGACGCCGTTGATCGTCGTCGCAAACTCAAAATCGTGATTGTGGTAGCTCAAGCGAAAGCCGGCCGCATGCAGTGGTTTGGCCAGCATATTCATGTGGCTCTTGAACATCTGATAGCCCAACGCGTTCTGATACTCACGCGGCAGATAGGGCACGATGATGTCGCGCGTACCGTAGAGCGTGGCCTGACGTATCACATCGGTCATGTCGTTGGTCAACTCAGCAATCGAGATATGCATGCCGGCCGTTTTGAGCTGGTGCTCACGCAAAAATCCCGCAATCTGCTCAGGCGTGTACCCGCGCGTACCTGACACTTGCACTGCCTGCCAGCCTTGTTCACGGAGGGCCTTGAGCACGCCGTTGTAGTCCTTTTCGAGGGCATCACGTACGGTGTAGAGTTGGGCGGCATATTTATGGAGCATGATGATTACTCTCCCCGTGGATGACGACGCCGATTGAGGAGCGTCAAAAACTGGTTTTCGTCGAATGGCACATCGACCCAATTATCGGTCCAGGTTGACATGTACATGGCGTTCACCAATGTCAACCCGTGGATGCCCTCGTGACCAGGCGCGAGGAGCGGGGTGCCATTGAGGACGGCATCGGTGAAGTTTTGGGTGATGCCCACATGTTGTGGACCCGCACCACCACTCACAGGAATCTCAATCTTCCAGTATTCGGGTTGCGCCCACATGGAGGTGTTGGTTGCATTAAACTCTGGTTCTGGCATGCGCAAGCGCCAGAAGGTGATTTTGTTGTCCTCAACGACAACTTTGCCACGCTCACCGCTAATCTCGTAGCGGTTGGTACCGGGCGCATCACCGGTCGTGGTAATAAAGACGCCGGTCGCACCGTTTTCGCACTCCATGTAGGCCGTCACGTCGTCCTCGACCTCAATCGCACGGTGCTTGCCAAAATGACAGAACGCCCGCACGCGTGAGGGTTGCATGCCGAGCGTCCAGAGGAGCAAGTCAATATTGTGGGTGGCTTGATTCATCAAGATGCCACCGCCCTCTTGGGCCCAAGTGGCACGCCATGAGCCTGAGTTATAGTAGGCCTGGCTCCGATACCAATCAGTGATAATCCAATTAAAGCGTTTAATCTTACCGAGTTCACCACTCTGAATCAAATCGCGGACTTTTTGGAAGACGGGATTCGTACGCTGATTAAACATCATGCCGAAGACTTTGCCACTGGTTGCGGCCACTTCGTTCATCTGGCGCACTTGCTGGGTATAGACGCCGGCTGGCTTTTCAACAATCACGTGTAATTGATGGTGCAACGCCTGTACCGCCAGATCGGGGTGAAAGTAGTGGGGTGTCGCCACAATCACTGCGTCGATGACACCTGATTGCAACATTGCCGCGTACGACTCAAAAAAGCGCACACTCTCGGGCAACGACTGTTTGGCCCACTCGTGCGAGGCCGGGCTCGTATCGCTGACGGCACTCAACACGGCCCCTTTGACTTCACCGGCCAGCAAATAGTGAGCGTGATTACGCCCCATACCACCCAAGCCGACAATCCCAAAGCGTACCACACTCATGGTTGGCTCCTCTCATCATCGAAACGCCCTAATTTCCGCTACATTGTACGGGTGAACCGGGAATTGCGCCAACCAGCCACTTTTGGCGCAATGCCACACGTGTGCCGTCATCATCGGCGTTTTTGAGAAAGCGATTCAGCTCCTCGTGGAGTAATGGAGCATCATATGGCACCACCAGCACATACGGCACATACGAGAGCGCCTCGACGCGACGAATCGATGCATCGCGTGCCTGCATGGCCCACGCCAGTGACTCCTCGACAATCACTGCATCAACGGCGTCGCAGGCAAACAATCGCCATAACTCAGCGGTTGTCTCAGCATAGACTGGCGTAACCGGTTGCCCCTCGTGTTGCATGCGCCGCAACATCGTATCCGCATCGGCGCCAAAGACGACGCCGATGCGCATGGCTGGCACCGATTGGCGTTGGAGCAAGACGAGTCCATCATCGAAGTAGACGGTTGAGAAGCGGGCGCGCCAGCCTTGTTCGGGCGCATACGGCATGGCCGAGGCAATCATGTCAAAGTGCCCTTGTTGGAGTTCATCGTAGGCAGCATCGAGCCCGGTCGGCACAAAGAGCACCGTTACACCGAGGGCATCGGCGAATTTGGTGGCCAAATCAATGTCATGACCAGCAGCTTGGTTGTTGATCATGGTGGTAAACGGCAGTGATCCCGGGTCATACCCAACCCGCAGTTGGTCACGCGTACGCACCCGCGTCAAAACCGGATCAACGACTATCCCACCCGTCGGTTGGATTTCGCTGATTACAATCACGAATGTGTAAATGATTAAAACAATCAGACTAGCGCGTTGTATCATTCTCACCGTTCACTCATCAAATCAACTTGCCAAAAGTTGCCATTCGTTTTTATACTCATAGTAGCGATAAATATCGTCGATTGGTTGTTTGTTGTTACAAACCAATCCATCACTCCCCGCAATTCACACACTGGAGCACTGTATGGCAATTGAACCATATCGCCCACAGAGCGATCCGCCGTCAGACAAAGAGCGTGCATTTGAGCAACGCCTCGAGAAGCTCTTTGAGCGCTGGCCGTACAAATTGATGCGTGGCATTCGCTGGATTGCCATTGTATCAGGCATTTTGTGGTTGTTATTTAACGTCATCCCCTCAGCATGGACGTTTTTGACCACTCAAGAGCTTGCGCCGCTCATTTTGCAACTGATTACCACGATGGCCTATCTGTTCATCTTCATCGGGTTCCAGTTCTTCTTGATGTACTTCTTCATGGCACGTACCCGTATCTACTGGGTGCGACCCGGTGAGACCGGTATCAGCTTTGCTGACTATCGTGGTAACCCCGAAGTACTCGAAGCAGCTCGCCGCATTGTGACATTGCTCAAGGGAGCCAAGCAGTTCAAACAAATGGGTGGTGAAATCACCCGTGGTGTCTTATTGATTGGTCCTCCAGGTACCGGCAAAAGCTACTTGGCCCAGGCTATCTCAACCGAGGCCGGCGTCCCATTCGGCTACTTGAGTGCCCCATCATTAACTTCGGTGTGGATGGGTATGGGCAACATCAAAGTCATGATGCTGTACCGAAAGGCGCGCAAGCTAGCCAAAGAGTACGGTGCGTGTATTCTCTTTATTGACGAAATCGACGCCATCGGTATGGCGCGTAGTTCATCATTGATGGGTGGCGCTGCAGGATCAGGCCCAATGTCACAAGGGCTCACCGCCGGTGGCCAAGCTAATGTGATGATGGGTGGTATGGGCGGTATGGGCGCCGGTAGCGGATTGCTCAATGAGCTCTTGCTCCAGATGGATCCACCACCCGAAGACCCAAGCTGGTTCGGCAAGATTTTGCGCTCGCTCGGCATCCGCCGCAAGAAGCCCGAAATTCCTGCAGTCTTGACCGTTGCAGCTACGAACTTGGCCGAGACACTCGACGCAGCCTTATTGCGCCCAGGTCGTTTTGACCGCAAAATCGTCGTCGAATACCCCGATGCTGATGGTCGCCGTGACATCATGGAGTACTACCTCAGCAAGGTTAAGCACGAGCCAATGCCAATCGACCGCATGGTGTCAGACACAATTGGGTACACGCCAGTGGCAATTCGCTTCATTGTCAACGAAGCGGTCATTCATGCCCACTTCGACAATCGCCAGGCCATCAACTACTGGGACTTCACTCGTGCCCGCGAAATGCACGAGTACGGTCTGCGTCAGCCGATTCGCGGCATGTCCTACGAAGAGCGCCGTCGTATCGCCTACCACGAGGCAGGGCACGCCTATGCGGCCGTCAAATTGTTGCGCAAGCAACGCCTGACCAAGGTGACTATTATCCGTCACGGCAATGCACTCGGCTTTGCAGCCTGGAAGCCCCAAGAGGAGATTTACACCAGCTCCAAAGAAGAATTGCGCAATCGCCTGCAAATCGCGCTTGGTAGCCGTGCCGCTGAAGAACTCTTCCTCGAGATTCAGATGAGCGGTGTCACCGGTGACTTGCAATCAGCCACCAGCATCGCCGCCTACATGGTTGGTGCCTACGGCATGGACAACAGCTTCTACTCGTATCTCGCATTCGGCCCTGAGGCGATGCGCAGTGGCGAGCTCAAGAAGCAAATCGAAGCCATCTTGGCCGAGGAGTATCGCCGCGTCAAGCACTTGCTCGACCAGAACCGTGAGGCCGTGATTGCTATTGCCGAAGCGTTGATTCTGCGCAACGAACTGACCGACATCGACGTCAACGACATCTTGGCACGCATCGAGGTGGTGCATCCGTATCGCAACGTGCCACCGAGTGAAGCCGCGTCGTTGCCCAATGTACCGTCCGAAGTGGTCGTTGATTCGAGCGTCGAGCCACTCACTGGGAGTGCGCCGATATCGCCCACCCCGGATGCAAATCCCGCATTCCGACGTGAGCCACTCGAATAACTGCGCTATCCGTACCAAAAGCGTCGAGGACCTACGGGTCCTCGACTTTTTTTGACGCTCACGCACTATAATGGTGCAATCATCCCGCTGATTTGGTAAGATAGCAGCATGAAGATATTAATCACCGGCATAAATGGGTTTGTTGGCGGTCACTTGGCAGAACACCTCTGTCGCAACCCCAAATACACCATCCTTGGTGTGGCGCGATCCCCACACATCCAATTACCCACACTCCGTGATCAAGTGCAGTTCACATCATTGGACCTGCGTGATACGCACGGCCTGCGCACATATCTCAGCGATCATCGGCCCGACGTGATTGTGCATTTGGCAGCCCAAGCCAGCGTGGCCAAATCATTTGGTGATGCAATCAACACCATGCACGATAACGTCATCCCCAGCGTCGCGTTGATGCAATTCGCCAACGAGCTCGGCTTTGATCCACTCATTATCGTGGCAGGGAGCAACGAAATCTTCGGCACGGTACCAAGTACGCAGATGCCCATCAGCGAAGCGCAACCCCTTGTACCCCTTACTCCTTATGGCGTCAGCAAAGCCGCTGTTGACATGGCAGCGCACCAGTGGTTTGTGTCGCATCGTATACGGACGATTCGCTTGCGCCTGTTCAGTCATATCGGGCCACGCCAAAGCGAAGCGTATGCGGTATCAGCATTTGCCGCACAAATTGCCCGAATTGAAGCCGGACTCCAAGAACCCATCCTCAAAGTGGGGAATTTATCGGCACGACGCGATATTAGTGATGTCCGCGATATTGCTACCGCCTACGAGGCACTCATCCATCATGGGATCCCCGGAGCAGCATACAACGTGGGGGCAGGAGTCTCGTACGAAATTCGGGCATTGCTCGATGCGCTGGTTGCCCAGAGCACGCATCCAATTCAGATTGAAGTTGACCCTGCACGTCTGCGCCCAGTAGATGTGCCAAACGTCATCTGCGATAATAGTCGGTTGTTTGCTGATACCGGTTGGCATACCCACATATCGATTGAGACGACACTGCGAGATATGCTCAACTACTGGCGTCACACCATAAAGGAGTCAAAGGCATGAAAGCCGTTATTTTGGTTGGTGGTTTGGGCACACGCTTGCGCCCACTGACCTGCAATACCCCCAAGCCAATGTTGCCGTTGGTCGGCACGCCGTTTATTGAATGGATGCTCACCAACTTGCGCGATCAAGGCATCGACGAGGCGATTTTGGCAGTGCAATACCTCGCCGATCGCTTCCGCGCTAGTCTTGGTGACGGCTCACGCCTCGGCATGAAGGTGCACATCATCGAAGAGCCAGAGCCACGTGGCACAGCTGGGGCCGTCAAACACGTGGCGCATTTGCTCGATGACACCATGTTCGTCTTTAACGGCGACGTCATGACTGATCTCGACCTGCAAGGCATGTTGCGCTACCACCGCAAGCGCAAGAGTGAGCTGACGATTGCCTTGACGCCCGTCGAGGATCCTACTGCGTTTGGCTTGGTCGAGACGACCGCAGCAGGTCGTATCACCCGCTTCCTCGAAAAGCCACGCCCCGAAGAAGTCACCACCAATATGATTAATGCCGGCACCTACATCATGGAGCCGCATTTGCTCGACTACGTGCCTGCACGCCAGCACTACATGTTTGAGCGTGGCCTCTTCCCCACTGCGCTCCAAAACAACCATGCCATGTACGGGTATGCGAGTGACGCCTACTGGACCGATATCGGCAAACCGCAGACCTATCTCGAAGTACATCACGACATTCTCAATGGCAAAGTACGCTTTGGACTGCCTGGTCAACAGATTCGCCCAGACGTGTGGGTCGGTGACAACACCATCATCCACTCGAGTGCTCAGATTCATGGAGCAGTCGTCATCGGCAATGGTGTCACCATCGAGGCCGATGTCACGATTGTAGGGCCCACCGTTATCGGGGCTGGTTCGCATATCGGTGCGGGGACGCACATCAGTGGGAGCGTGGTCTGGCAAGTCAATCACATCGGCACCCAGTGTCGCATTGACCGTGCCGTCATCGGGAATCACAATTACATTGCCAATCAAAATACCATTCACGCAGGCACGATTATCAGCGATCGTTGCCGAATTGCGAGTCATAACCATCTCGCCAACGGGCTTCGGTTGTGGCCCAACAGCACCATCAGCGAACAATCAATTACCTTCTAATCCGCATTACAACTGATTCACTCATCACATACATCACGGCTGGCAGTTTTGACTGCCAGCCGTGATGTATTGCGTGTTGTATGAGGTCTAGCCTCGATACCCGGATGGATACGGGCTATCATCGTCTTCATCGTCCTCAAAATAGCCATCTTCTTCATCGCTATCTTGATACGCGTTTGCATCTCCAAAACCACTCCCTGGTGCCTGGCTCGCAAAGGAGGCAAACATGCCACCAGCTACCACGCCGCCGACGGCCGCATCTGTGGCTGACGGGAACGCAGGAGGTTGTGTGGGCGGTGTGCCAGAGGTAAATCCACTCGACACGTTCGGGTTGTATCCTCCATACGTCGGTGTGCTCGGCGTCGAGGTGCTATACCCTGGGGTCGGTGAGGCCGGTGTACCGTATGGCGTATATCCCGTCGTGCTAGGAGCCGGCGTGTACCCGGTCGTGCTCGATGAGTACCCCGTCGTGCTAGGAGCCGGCGTGTACCCGGTCGTGCTCGATGAGTACCCCGTCGTGCTAGGAGCCGGCGTGTACCCAGTTGTGCTTGACGGCGTCGTGTTGTAGCCCGAACTATACGTTGAAGAACCGGCACCATAGGTAGGCGCGGCATACCCCGATGATGGCGCAGTATACCCGGTGCTTGGTATGCTTGATGCGCCAGCGTTAAAGCCCGCATTATACCCGGTACCACTTGACGTACCGCCCGTTACAATCCCATACGGCGGTGTGGCACCACTGGTGCCCTGATACGTGGGTGCCGAGTAACCAGCATTCGTGGCCGGTTGATTGGGTAATGCAGCACTCGGGTCATTCGACGGGTTATCGCGGCGTAACCAGCTACCAATCCCGGCGAACCACCCCTTCTTCTCACCAGCATCGTTGGTGGCAGGAGCAGCAGGCGCATTCGTTGGTGTGGCATACGGTTGCGTGTACGAACTTGGTGATGCCGTCAAATTGGCCGGATAGTTGGTCCCTGACGTCGTAGCATTCGATGCAGGTGTGGCAGAATTCGCAGTGCCACGCAACTTAGCCCATGCCAGCTTGAATTTGCGTACCGATGACCATCCAACAATGTACAGCACCAACACGCTTGATATCCACGGCAGTGCATCAATGAACATGCGATTGAAGTTGAACCCATTCCCATCGCCGAAGACGTTGGTCGTGAAGCCGTTATTCAATACTTGCATGTACCGAAGAATGGTGGATACGATCAAAAACGCATTGAACACGCCGAGCATGCCCGCCATGATGTTGTCCGCACGCGTCTTCGGATCCGTTTGTGCGGGTAACAAATCACTCGCATAGTAGCTGATGATCAATGAGACAATCACGAGCACGCTCGTCTTGACGATCACGAGCACCGCATTCACATCCGTGGTGCCGATCGAGGAAGCCATCCATACGCCAATCGATGTACCGATGATGTCAGCCGTTGTGATGGCGATCAAGACGCCAGCCAGCGACCACACTCCATAGGCGCGATGACGGAATGTACCGAGGAATCCTCCAGCAACCAGTGCGATAACTGCCAAAACTGCCACTATAGAAGCCATACGGTCTACCTTTCACAACCAACCGCACCATGTACTTTAATACATTATCTTGGCGTATTGTAGCACAGGTTATGAATTGATTACAGAGGGAGCGTGTTGCGTGGTATAATTTGGCGCAGAACGTAATCGCAGGTCCAGCGTGTCACAACGACGCGATACGCTACCACGCAATGATGCACAGCCCACGATGCGCAAGGACATCTTTCATTTCATGTGAGGAGTTAAGCAACAATGCCACGAGTTGCAATCAACGGCTTCGGCCGTATCGGCCGCCAGAGCTTCAAGGCCATGCTGGCCAACTACGGGGACGACCTCGAAATCGTTGCCGTAAACGACCTTTCGAACGTCGCCACCTTGGCCCACCTGTTGAAGTATGACTCAAACTACGGTCAATTCGACGGCGATGTGCGCGCCAACGGCAACGTCATCGAGATCACCTACTACGACGACGAGGGCAACGAGCGCCAGATGAACCTTCAGGTGTTGGCTGAGCGCGACCCAGCCCAATTGCCATGGGGCAAGTTGGGTGTCGATATTGTGGTCGAATCAACCGGCCGCTTCACCGAGGCCGACAAGGCCAAAGCCCACCTCCAAGCTGGTGCCAAGAAGGTCATCATCAGCGCCCCAGCCAAGGGTGAAGACATCACCATTTGTTTGGGCGTCAACGAGAACAAGTACGACCATGCCGTCCACAACATCATCTCGAATGCATCGTGCACGACCAACTGTTTGGCCCCGGTCGCCAAGGTGCTCAACGACAAGTTCGGCATCAAGCGCGGTATGATGACCACCGTCCACGCCTACACCATGGACCAGAACTTGCAGGACAACGTGCACAGCGACCTGCGCCGTGCTCGCGCTGCCGCCATGAACATGGTACCAACTACCACCGGCGCTGCTCAGGCCGTATCATTGGTAATCCCAGAGCTCAAGGGTAAGTTCACCGGCTTCGCCGTGCGCGTGCCAACCTCGACCGTCTCGATGGTTGACTTCGTCGTTGAGCTCGAGCGTGGCACATCCGTCGAAGAGATTAACAAGGCCTTCACTGCCGCCTCACAGAGCGAAGAGCTCGAGGGCATTCTGGCCGTGACGCACGAGCAGTTGGTTTCAACCGACTTCCTCGGCGACCCAGCCTCAAGCACGGTTGATTTGC
>VGPG01000080.1 GCA_016875555.1 Chloroflexota bacterium
TGTAGAGCAGGCTCCACAGTTATTAAAAGCCAACTTTATTATTGGTCGGTATCAAGCACAACGCGATGCACAGTTGAGTGCGCATTACTGGCAACAGGCGCAGCTATATGATCCGATGCTTGAGACTGCAAAAGAGTTGTTTGGCGACGAAGTGTTACCACCGATTGCTGATTGGAAGTTGCCAGAGTGGGATGCACAATCGTGGCAGCAAGATGCATTTGTCAAATCATTCAATCAGGCACAAGTGAAGTACATCAGTACGGAGGTGGTGCCCACCATCCGTGATAGTGATGTGCAATCGGTGTTGGAGCAGATGGGGCAAATGGGCTACGAGCCAGCACACGATCATGAGGCGGATTGTGCCTGTTTGGAGGCACACGAAGTCAGTCACGAGAGTACGGGGATGTTGGTTCAGCGTACGTTGGAGCGTCATGCGTCGATGCAGACTGATGACACGCGTACCTTGAGTGTGCAGGCAGATGCCATGTCAGTACAAATCACGGAGCTCTCGCCGGTCGTCACGGCGTCCACATTGGTGAATGCCATGAATGCCACCCCGGCAGCGCATCAGGAGCAGCGTTCAACGACGCCGGTTGTGCCTGAGGTAGATGAGGTGATTACCGAACCAGTCTCGATGAAGACGCCCGATGCGGTATACGACAACGTGCCATTCACGATCCCTGATGAAATGACCGATGATGATCGATTCTTGATGAGTGTGTTACACAAGCAACAACTGCAACCGGAGCAGGCATCTGCACACGGACTGCTGATTGAGCGCTTCCATAACGGCAAGTTACGTATTCACACCGATCAAATTCGCACGATTAACTCGAGCGATGATTTGTATGGCATGCTAGCGAGACTCGAGATTGCGCATCAACCAGCGCCTACCGAGGATTTGCGCGAAGTGATTGCGCGTACTCTTGGCGCTGGGTTAATCGAACGTCCACGGGTATTGCCGCCCCGTGACTTGTTTATTCCTAAGCCGGCGACGCCACCTGTTGCCGCTGTACCTGCGCCCGCACCTATACCTGCGTCATCGCAACCCAAGGCAGGTCAATCGGCGGATGCAGATGGGGCGGCTCGGAGTGATGATTTGTTGGTGAGTCTACTGTCACAACCGCATAGTGGTTTGACGGAGGGGATGCGTGGTTTGTCGGGGGCCCTCCCGCGTGCAGAGCGTAGCCAAGATGACGATGCGTTGCACAGCTTGTTGGCTGCGCAGGCGGGGACATCAACACCGGCATCTGCATCTGCACCTGCTGCGGCAGCTACCCACGATGATACGTTGTTGTCGTTGCTCGAACATCCCGAGGAAGTGATGCGTGCCAAAGCAGTGGCGCATGCCTTTGATGGGATTGCAGTGAGTCGTGGCATGCGATTACACGATTTCGGCGAACAGCTCAACGATGCAGCGGTGGATGTGACCGATATGTTGCGCGAAATTGGTCTGACAACTGGTGAAATATCGAGTGCCCAGATTAACCAAGCTGTCATCAACACGGGACCACTGGCCCCATCGGCGATTGCGCGTAACGCACCGCAGATTCCGGCCAAATCAATTGCAGTGAGTGATCCCGTGCGACCAAATGATGCGAATACGCCGCCACGCAACTATCAAGAGGTGTCACCATCGGGCAACGAAGCCATTGATAGTTATTTGCGCGCGCTCAAGTCCGATCCAGAAAATGTGGTATTGCGCTTGTCTGTGGCGCGCGTCGCCGTGCAGTGTAGTATGTTTGACACGGCCATGTCACAGTATCGGGCGTTGGTACACAATAGTGCGTTGCTCGACGACGTGATTGTCGATTTGCGCGATTTGTTGCACACCCTCGAAGAGTCGTATTTGCGTCGTGAATGCCATCGTATCCTTGGAACGGCGTATTCACGTCAGGGCAAAATGGCAGAGGCAGTTGCCGCCTTCCGTATGACCAAAAGCAGTGGAGCCCCGCCCATCATCTAGATGTGTGTATGTTGCGTGATACCGGCAGGGAGCATGTTGCTCCCTGCCGGTAGTGTGTCGTAACGACTTGCTCATCACACAACGCTGAATGAATGGTATTATACGTAGTGGTATAGCAATAGCACATATGCTAAAGGAGTTTGTTCGTGGAGCGTTCATTAATTATTCTTAAGCCAGATGCCGTACAGCGTGGATTGGTCAGCACCATCTTGGGTCGTCTTGAGCAGCGTGGGTTGCGTTTTGCTGGCCTCAAAATGATGCACGTCACCCAAGAGTTGGCGCGCAAGCACTATGCTGAGCACGAGGGCAAGCCCTTCTTTGCCGGTCTGATTGAGTACATTACCTCGGGGCCAGTGGTTGTGATTGTGGTGAGCGGCAAGAACGTCATCGAGACGGTCCGCACCATGGTTGGCGCCACCAACCCAGTCAAGGCAGCCCCTGGCACAATTCGTGGTGACTTTGGCCTCGAGATTGGTCGTAATTTGATTCATGCCTCAGACTCCCCGGAGAGCGGTGAGCGCGAGACGTCAATCTTCTTCGCCAGCAACGAGTTGGTCACGATGGAGCGCAGCGTCGATCGCTGGATTTACGAGTAAGCGTGCATGAAAATTGCGATTATTGGTCTGGCCAATAGCGGTAAGACGACCGTATTTAATGCGTTAACACGCGGTACGGCTGAAACTGCGGCGTATAGTTCGGGGCAACTCGAACCAAATATTGCGACTGTCAAGGTGCCTGATACGCGTCTTGACGAGCTAGCGCGCATCTTCAAGCCACGCAAAATCACCGCCACTGACGTGCAGTACGTCGATGTGGCTGGGATGAGTGGTGGTGGCAACCGCAGTGGATTACCGCCGGCAGTGCTCAACTACATCAGTGGTGCTGATGCGCTCCTCCACGTGGTACGTGCTTTCGAAGATAACACGGTGCCGCATCCAGATGGGAGCGTTGACTTTCGTCGCGATATTGAGTCCGTCGACCTCGAGCTCATCTTCTCTGATTTGGCCATCATTGAGAAGCGCCTGGTGCGCCTCAACGGTGAAATCGGCAAGATGGCAGGTCGCGAGCGTGAGCTCCGCACCATAGAGCGTGATGCATTGGTGCGCCTACAGGCCGCCCTTGAGGCTGGTCAACATGTGTGCGACATCGACCTGAACGAAGAAGAGTCACGTCTGTTGCGTGGCTATCAGTTCTTGACAGCGAAGCCGATTCTGCAAGTCATCAATGTGGGCGATGATGCCGTTAATCAACAAATTACGATTGAATACAATCATCGTATGAGTGGAGTAGCAGTCATTGCCGGCAAGATTGAAGCCGAGTTGGCCCAGATGAACGACGAAGATGCCACCATGTTCATGGAGGATCTTGGCATCACCGAGCCGGCTCGTAACCGCGTCATTCAAGTGTCGTACGAGTTGCTCGGGTTGATGAGCTTCTTGACTGCCGGTGAAGATGAAGTCCGCGCTTGGACGATTCGGCGGAACACGCCAGCCGTCGAGGCTGCTGGTGCCATTCACTCCGACATTCAACGTGGCTTCATTCGCGCCGAAGTGGTGGCGTTTGCTGATCTCGTCAAGGCCGGAGGCCTCGTCGAGGCCAAAAAAGCCGGTACTGTGCGCCTTGAAGGGAAGCAGTACATCGTCAAAGATGGCGATATCTGTCACTTCTTGTTCAACGTCTAGTTAGTCATCGTAATGGGTGAAAACCCACCTGTGGTGCGTTGCCCATGGGTGGGTTTTTGCATGCTACACTGACAAAAGAGAACTCTCACGTGGCGAGAGAGTGAGGAATGCATGATTCGCTATATTCGCAGGTTTATTCGACTCGATGAAGTCCTCCTTCTGATTCTTGTCTTCATGCTCTTCGCCGTCGGCTATATTCAGTTGGTCTTGAGTACGAATAGTGCCGAATTGGTGCCGACTGCGCGTGGTGTGCTACAGACGCTGTGGCCATCATCACTTCCACTGCTCTGTTTCATTGTGATGTCGGTACTCCTGCATCGCTTTCAGCCCAATACCGATCAACTATTGCTCCCGCTGACGGCGTTTTTTAGTGGCATGGGACTGCTATTTACCGCACGGCTTGCACCGAGCTTGGCCGTCTTGTACCCTGATACCTATCCCGATGTGGATTCACGTCAAGCAATGTGGATTACCCTCGGATTAATCGTATTTGGGCTGATTGTGCTGGTCCCATGGGATGATATTCTGTTGAAGCGAACGCGCATGTCGCTGATTGACCACATGGCGCATTTTCGGTATGCATGGTTGTCGATTGGCATGTTGTTGATTGTGGCAACGCTCTTTTTTGGTGTTGATCCCAATCAAAGCGGCGTGCGTGCGTGGTTGACCGTGGGTCCGATTACATTTCAACCATCAGAGCTCCTCAAAATAGTGTTAGTCATCTTTTTGGCGTCGTACCTTGATGAACGGCGCGGCCAACTCGTGAGTGGCATGGAGTGGTCTGGCATCAAACTCCCGTCGTTGGCAGCCATGCTCCCGTTGTTGTTGATGTGGGGCATCGCCATGGTGCTGATTGTGATTCAGCGCGACTTAGGTGCCGCCTTGATGTTGTTTAGCGTCTTCTTGGCGATGATCTACGTGGCGACGGGTCGCGGTTTGTATGCCGGTGGCGGATTAGTGGCCTTTTTGGTTGGTGCATACACGCTCCATCACTTCTTGCCGATTGTTCAGCTCCGTGTATCGCTTTGGTTGGATCCGTGGATGCAAGAACGTGGGTATCAGTCGGTGCAGGCGATGTACGCACTTGCATCGGGTGGTATTTGGGGGAGCGGTATTGGTCGCGGTATGCCGGCGATTGTGCCTGCATCGCATACTGACTACATCTTCACGAGTATCGGCGAAGAGTTGGGCATGTTTGGTGCGGTGAGCGTTTTGCTGGCGTATCTTTTGTTTGCGGTGCGCGGGTATAGTATTGCCATGCGTTTGACGGGCACCTATTCGACGTTCGAGCAGTTACTCGTCGTAGGATTCACGACTATTTTGGTTATTCAAGCATTCATCATCATCGGTGGGAATTTGCGGCTAATCCCGCTGACAGGCATCACCATGCCGTTTGTGTCATACGGCGGCTCGGCCGTGTTGATGAATTTTGTGGTGATGGGGTTGCTGGCACGTCTCTCGACAAAACAACAACCGTTAAACGCCTTAAAACCGAGTGCCCGTGAGTAACGAGCGACTCCTCGTATCACCGGTATGATTTGTCCCCGTCGGTGAGCGGTTTTGGTATGATAATCAAAGCAACAGGTGAGAGGAGTAGATGCATGACGACTTTGTTGTTGATCCGTCATGGTGCCAACGATTGGGTCCATGGACGGTTAGCCGGTCGCATTCCCGGAATACATCTCAACGAAGAAGGTCGTCAACAAGCACAGGCAGTGGCACAGCGCCTAGCCGATATCCCGTTGGCGGCAGTCTATGCGAGTCCGCTCGATCGTACGATGGAGACGGCAGAGGCAATTATTGCCGGACGCGAGTTATCAATCGTGCAGGTCCCCGACGTGCGCGAGGTTGATTACGGTGAGTGGCAGGGTGCTGAGCTCAAAGAGTTGTACAAGCACGACTTGTGGCCTGTGGTGCAGCACTACCCCAGCGGCATGCGCTTCCCTGGCGGTGAATCCTTGGGCGAGGCACAGATGCGCATGGTCCGTGCACTTGATGGACTGTGTGCACAACACGGTGAACACGATGTGATTGCGGTGGTCTCGCATGCGGATCTCATCAAGCTGGCCTGTGCCTACTACATGGGGATGCATATGGACCTGTTCCAACGCCTCGAGATTGGCACATGTTCGGTGACCGCTTTTCGCTTTACCAAAATGGGGCCACGCTTAACCGCGTACAACGATCTCGGTTCGTTGGCACATCTCAAACCCAAACCACCTGAACCACCGGTACAAGAGGCAGCGCAGGTATGAAATATACGTACGATTTTGATCCGGCATCACACTTTACGGTGGGTACCGTGGGCAAACCGGGGCAACGCACCTTCTACTTACAAGCGCGTGAGGGGCGGACCATTCTGACCATTCTGGCCGAAAAGGAGCAGGCCCGAGCATTGGCTCAAGCGCTTGATCGCTTGGGCGAGGAGATTCTTGCGAATAACCCACTCCTCTCGAGCAACGAAGATGAAGTGTTGATTCGCGATATGTCTTTGGTCGAACCGATTGAACCAGCGTTTCGCGTGGTGCAGATGGGGCTTGGGTATGATGCCGAGCGCGACTACTGTGTGATGATTTTGCAGGGCATGGATGACGACGATGAAGACCAAGCACCAAATGCCCGAATCTGCATCCCACGAGCGCATATGCGTGCCCTGAGCCAACACATCCTCAAAATTGTGGCGGGCGGACGGCGCGTCTGCGGGAACTGTGGCCGACCCATGGACCCTGAAGGACACTTCTGCCCACAAATGAACTAGCACGTGGACAGAGACAGTACGATCAAAGGCTGTTGATGAGCGACGAACGACCTGCACTGACAATCAATCAAATGCTTGGCCTGTTGACTTATGCTGAGTTGACGCCACAAACGTCAATGCCGTGGAGTAGCAATGCGACCATCCTGTGTATTGCCGCCCATGAAGAACAGCAAGCCCTGGTCATTTATAAACCACAACGTGGCGAGCGCCCCTTGTGGGACTTTCCGCGTGGGACATTGTGTAAACGCGAGACGGCAGCGTTTGTGGTGAGCCATGACCTCGAATGGAACTTAGTACCACCGACCGTTCTGCGCGATGGCCCGTATGGGCTTGGGTCTGTGCAACTCTACATTGACAACGACGAAGAGGCGCATCTTTTTACGATGCAAAAAGAAGGCGGATATGAGTCGTATCTGCCACGTCTCGCTGCATTCGATGTTATTATCAACAACGCAGACCGCAAAAGTGGACACTGCTTGAAGGGGCAAGATGGACGTCTATGGGCCATTGACCACGGCATCGCGTTTCATGATGAACCCAAACTGCGTACCGTGTTGTGGGACTTGGCCGGTGAACGCCTGCCTGCCGATATTGTGATTGATTTGGAGCATCTGCGCGTGCGTCTGCATGGTCGTGATGGTGCGCTCAAATTGCTTGATACCCTGCTGAGTCCAGAGGAAACAAAGGCCTTGCAACGACGCATTGACCGGCTACTATCAAAGGGAACGTATCCGGAACCAACCTCTGAACGAAATTATCCTTGGCCATCCGTCTAAGGATGTAATATCGTTGTTGTGAGGAGTGGAGGCATTATCTATGACGATTGCAAGTGAACATCGTCCGTTGTGGGTCGCTGTGGTTGGTGCTGGTCCAGCCGGATTTTATGCGATTGAGGCATTGCTCAAGGGTGATGCCCATGTACGGGTTGATATTATTGAACGTCTCCCCAATCCGTTCGGCTTGGTGCGTTCGGGTGTGGCACCCGATCATCAGTCTATCAAGGGTGTGACCCGTATCTACGACAAATTGATGGCCGACCCGCGCGTGCGCTTCTTTGGCAACGTGACGGTAGGTAGCGATATCACCCACGACGAGCTTCTCGCCCACTATGACCAAATCATCTATGCCGTGGGCGCCCAATCTGACCGCAAAATGGGCATCCCCGGCGAAGAACTCGTTGGCAGTGCTCCGGCTACGTCGTTTGTGGGTTGGTACAACGGCCATCCCGATTATCGCGATGCACAGTTTAATCTGAACCATGAGCGCGTGGTGGTCATTGGCAACGGTAATGTGGCAATGGACGTGACGCGTATTCTGATGGCACCAGTCGCCGCACTTGCAACCACCGATATGGCCGATCACGCAATTGACGCCTTGCGTCAATCACAGGTCACACAGGTCGTCATGCTCGGTCGCCGTGGCCCGGTCCAAGCGGCATTTACCACCCCCGAGCTCAAGGAATTCGGTGAATTGCACGGCGTTGACGTCTATCTCGATGCCGAAGACTTCGCACTCGATGCGGCCAGTGAGGCCCAACTCGCCAACGACAAAGTCGCCACACGCAACATGGACGTCATGCGCCAGTACCTTGCGCGTGAGACTGAGGGCCTCGATCGCTCGATTCACATGCGCTTTCTGTGGTCGCCCGTGCAGATTTTGGGCGAAAACGGCCACGTTACTGGTGTCGTTGTCGAGCGCAATCGTTTGGTTGACGACGGTAACGGCAGTGTGCGCGCTGAGGGGACTGGCGATCGCCAGACGATTGCCTGTGGCATGGTGTTGCGTTCAGTGGGGTATCGCAGTATGGCCTTGGCGGGCGTGCCGTTCGACGAGCGCCGTGGCCTCTTCCCGAATGTGGATGGGCGTATGACTGACGGCCCTGGTGGGTCCATCTTGCCGCGCACCTATGTGGTCGGTTGGGCCAAACGCGGCCCGTCGGGCATCATCGGCACCAATAAGCCAGACTCGGTTGCCACAGTCAATAGCATGAAAGCCGATTGGGATGGCTTGAGTGCCCTCGCCGCCGTGCAACGCGATGGTGAGGCGGTGGCGGCATTGATTGCAGGGCGTACGGCACAGGTTGTCGACTACGCCGGCTGGCAGGCGATCGATGCCCACGAGATTGCTACGGGCGCGCCACAAGAACGCCCACGTGTTAAGCTCACCCGGGTTGCCGATATGCTCGATGTGGCCCAACGTTGCTAGGTGACATAACAAAAGACTCCGCCGCACAACTGTGTGCCGGAGTCTTTTTTGTTGCTGATTAGCTGATGTGATAAGTGGCAACCACAGGGTAATGATCGCTCGGGAAGCGCCCGTCAGCGCCGCGACGCGTCACGATAGTCGACTGCTGCACACGAATGCGCTGAGTGGGATCGCGCAAGACGATCCAGTCAATCCGGTTATCGTCACGCTCCCCCGAAAGTGCCGGCCACTCGACGCCCTTGAAGCCGTGAAATGACATAACACCAAGACCATCGGCATTGCCGGCCGCTGTCCAACTATCCTCAAATCCGTAGCCACATAATGCTGCATGCACGTCGCTGTCTGGGGCAACATTAAAGTCTCCCGTGATGAACGTGGGCAGATGGGCGAACTGCTGGAGTTGACGGGCAATCACGTGGATGGCCTGGCGCCGTGACTCCTCGCCGCGGTGATCGAGATGTGTGTTGCACACGCAGAGTTGCATCTGACTGGGGATGTGGGTCACGTGCATCCATGTGGCCACGCGCATCCACGACGTGTCCCACGAGCGCGATGGCCGGTCGGGTGTCTCGCTGAGATGGAATCCACCGTGTTGGTGCACGGTAAACAGAGCGCTCCGCCAGGCAATGGCGGCGTATTCGTGTGGCGCATGATTGCCGTACGGGAGCCCTGGGGTAATCGTGTGTGTGGGGAACGACTGCGTCAGCCAATCTACTTGGATTTGCATCGCCTCCTGGACACCGATGATATCGGCGTTGAGATCGTCGAGTACCGTGGCAAGCATCTGGTTGCGGTATGGCCAGGAGTCGTTGCCGTCATCGGCATTGGCGTTGCGCAGATTGGCGCTACAAATCGTCAGTTCCATGCTATTACACTCCTAATGTGCGCAAGTAGGCACGATTGCGCGCAGCGCTTTCACGCGGGGCACCCATGCCAGGTAAGACGTCTTGTTCGACTACAATCCAGCCGTCGTAGCCTACTGCGTTCAGTGCTGCCACGACATCAGCAAACGGCACTGCACCTTGGCCAAGCTCACAAAAAATCCCCGCCTTGAGCGCCGCAAAATAATCGAGTGCGTTGTGGCGCGTTTGGTCGGCTACCTGCCCACTACAGTCTTTGAAATGGACGAGGCGCAGACGTGGTGCGAGTTCGCTTACGGCATCAACTAGATTGGTCGAGTTGTCGCCAGAACCAAACAAATAATGCCCCGTGTCAAAGACTAGACCGAGAAGTGCTGGGTCGGTGTGGTGCATGAATCGGCGAATTTCGTCACCGGTCTCGACGAGACCGGCACAGTGATGATGGAAGGCGGTGCGGAGTCCGCTCTGTGCGTGTACGGCGTGGGCTGCCCGGTTGGCTACGCTGGCTGCACGGTGCATCACAGCATCGCTGGTGGGTGTGGTGATGCGGCCGGCATGTGCGGTACGATAGGCGTCACTGCCGTTTTCGTCGGCCAAGATGAGCAGAGGCTGATATGTTTGACCGAGCAGCTGAGCGGTATGCGCTAATAACTCGGCGGTGCGTTGTGCATTCACGATGGCAGGAGCCGTCATGGCGTCGGTACCCGCAAGTGGGACGGGCACGTAGGCACCAATCAGGGTAAGCTGACGACGGTGAAGTTCGTCTGCGAGGTGCCGTGGCGTCGTCGGCATGAATCCCCAATCACCGAGTTCGGTGCCGGTGTAGCCGGTGGCAACGAGTTCGTCAAGCATCTGGGTGTATTCAATACGCTCGCCGCTGAGACCTTCGAATTCGAGTGTCCCCCACGAACACGGTGCATTGGCAATGTGGAATGGTGACATGACGGTAGCACTCCTCTGATTGGTTGCGTTAGCTCTATCATAATCGGGCTTATCACTCTGTGCAAACGATTGCACACTGGATGCGATAGCGCAGTATGTGCTGGTGCGGAGGTGTGTGCTAGCCGGTGATGACGTTGTTACGAGGGGGATAGCGGTGAGATGGCAAATGAATGAATAGGATGGCACGCTATTTGCAAAGCGCCCATGAATCTTGTATACTTACTCTCGATGTGAAGGCGGGTAGCTCAATTAGGCAGAGCAGCGGCCTCCAAATCCGCAGGTTGCAGGTTCGATTCCTGTCCCGCCTGCCAACACATCACCACCACAACAACCGGAGAGATGGCGGAGTGGTCGATCGCGCTCGTCTTGAAAACGAGAGAACTAACGTTCCGAGGGTTCGAATCCCTCTCTCTCCTCCACTCTCACCATCATGATGCACGGGGAGGTCGCATAGTCGGCCTAGTGCGGCGGTTTGCTAAACCGCTAGGGAAGCAATTCCCTCGAGAGTTCGAATCTCTCCCTCCCCGCCAATACCCCCCGACAGGTGCACACCTGTCGGGGGATTGCTTTTATAATGCGCATATCCTACGAGGAGTGAGTATATGGACAAACCCCATATCACGATGACGGTGGCGATGAGTCTTGATGGGTACATAGCGCGGCATGACGGCTCGTTTGATTGGATCGTGGGTGATGGTGATCATCTCGCCGAC
>VGPG01000081.1 GCA_016875555.1 Chloroflexota bacterium
GTTGTGCGGCGCGACCGCATGAACGGTAATTGCAGCTTGGTGGAGCGCGGCGAGTGCGTCGTTCAGCCGTGCATTTGGGATAAGGATGTAGTCGGTGTTGTAGGTGGCAAGGGTAAAAATCGGCACACCGGCTTTGGCCAGAGGTTGTGCCACCTGCACCATGATGCCGGTCAGCGTCAAATCGAACGGTCCGATGAATTGCAAGCAGCGCCAGTTGTCGTCAACTGTGGCATATGCAGGAACTAGGTCAGCAGGGCAGACGCCAGAGAGTTCGTCGGGCGTGCGGATGACACAATGAAAGCGCCCAGCAGGAATTGGTGGTGTCTCAGCCTGGGCAGGGAGTTGCCAGATGGCGTAGATATCAGGCAGAAGGTGCAGTGTGAGCATGGTACTCGCCTCTGATGTATGCCTCCTGTGGTGCATGCACCACAGGAGGCATAGGTGGATTAGACGACGAAGTTGACCAGTTTGCCGGGGACGATGATGACTTTGCGGATGGTGGCATCGCCGATGAGCTCACGGATGCGTGGGCTGTTGCGTGCCCACTCTTCGATTTGGGCGGCATCGGCGGCGGCAGGCACCATGATGCGGCCGCGGACTTTGCTGTTGACCTGCACGACGACTTCGATTTCGCTGACCAGTAATGCGGCCTCATCCCATGCGGGCCAACCGGCGTCGTAGACGCTGCCGTTGCCACCGAACGCCGCATATAACTCTTCGGCGAGGTGTGGGGCAAATGGGCTGAGCAAGCGGGTAAAGGTGTGTGCGACCTCGTAGTAGGCTGCACCAACTGCGTGCTCGCTCCGGTAGCGCTGTACTTCGTTGAGGAGCTCCATCATGGCGGCAATCGCGGTGTTGAAGCGGAAGGCGTCGGTGTCTTGTGAAATCTTGCGGATGGCGATGTGCAACGCGCGCCACAAGTCACGCTCATGATCGGCAATGGTGGCAGTGGTGACGCTGCCGGGTACGTGCGCAGCGACTGCGTCGCGCTCCGTCATGAAGAGCGCCATGATGCGATTGAGGAAGCGTTGGGCGCCGGCGACGCCCTCGTCGGTCCACTCCATGCTGTTTTCGGGTGGTGCTGCAAACAGTACGACAATGCGGGCGACATCGGAGCCGTATTGGCGCACAAACGGACCAACTGGAATGCCGTTGCCAGCGCTCTTTGACATGGTAACTGGGCCACTGACGGCCTCGAATCCTTGAATAGCATCACCCTCAAGTGTATAGCCGTGTTGTTTGAGGGCGGTGCGCGCGGCATCAACGCCAACGACACCAGCAGGCAATTCGATTTTGCGACGCAACTCTTCGGGGAACTCGATACCGGCGGACGAGTGGACTACTGCGGTGCGTACGCGACGCTGAACCATACCTTGGGTGAAGAGCGCATCGAACGGCTCATCGTTGGGTACAAGCCCCTCGTCGTAGAGCACTTTGGTGATGAAGCGCGAGTAGAGCAGGTGCAAAATGGCGTGCTCAATGCCACCGATATACTGGTGGACAGGCATCCAGCGGTTAATCTTCTCTTTGGCGAAGATTTCATCGGCGTTTTGGGCATCAGCGAAGCGCAAGAAGTACCACGACGAATCAACGAACGTGTCCATGGTGTCGGTATCGCGCTTGGCCGGCTTGCCGCTGACGGGATCAACGGTATTAACCCAATTGGTGGCGGCGGCTAACGGCGACTTGCCTTTGGGCAGATAATCCTCGACTTGGGGGAGCTCAATGGGCAAGCGAGGGTCAGGCACAATCGATCCATCCTCGAGATGGAGCATGGGGATGGGGGCACCCCAGTAGCGTTGACGGCTAATCAGCCAGTCACGCAGGCGGTAGGTGATAGTGCCCTTGCCCTTGCCGTGCGATTCGAGCCATTTGATTGCCGCCTTCACACTTTGGCCGTCGCCTTTGCCGGCGGGGATGCCGTTGAGCGGATCTGAGTTAACCATGCTGCCTTCGCCCGGCCAAGCCTCGGTCATGGTTTGACCATTGAGTTGTTGACCATCGGGTTGGACTACGACCACGATATCGAGCCCGAACTGGCGGGCGAAGGCGAAGTCGCGCTCATCGTGGGCCGGCACGGCCATAATGGCACCGGTGCCGTAGCCCATCAAGACGTAGTCGGCAATCCAAATGGGGATTTGGGCGCCGTTGACCGGATTGGTGGCATAGCTACCCAAGAAGACGCCGCTTTTCTCGCGGGCGGTGCTGGTGCGGTCGATTTCTTTGGTGAGCTTGGCTTTGGCGATGTAAGCGTCGACCTCGGCCTTTTTGTTGGCGGCGGTCAGTTGTGCCACATACGGGTGCTCTGGCGCAAGTACCATGAAGGTGGCACCCCACAGGGTGTCAGGACGGGTGGTAAAGACAACCAAATCGCCTGCATCGCAAGTGAAGGTGACTTCGGCGCCCTCGCTTTTGCCGATCCAGTTGCGCTGCATGGTCTTGACTTGCTCGGGCCAATCGGTGAGCTTGTCGAGATCTTGGAGCAAGCGCTCGGCGTAGGCGGTGATTTTGAAGTACCACTGCTCGAGCTCACGCTTCTCGACTTTGGCGCCACTGCGCCAGCTCCGCCCCTCGCTGTCGACCTGTTCGTTGGCGAGCACGGTTTGATCGACTGGGTCCCAGTTGACCAATGATTTGGCGCGATAGGCGAGACCACGTGTGTAGAGGAGCTGGAAGAGCCACTGTGTCCACTTGTAATAATCGGGTTTACAGGTAGCGAGCTCGGTGCTCCAGTCGTACATGATGCCGGCGATATTGAGGGAGTTCTTGGATTCTTGGATGTTGGCGTTGGTCCAATCGGCCGGATTGATGCCGCGTTTGATGGCGGCGTTTTCGGCGGGGAGGCCGAAGGCGTCCCAACCGAATGGATGCATGACGTCGTAGCCACGTGAGACGTAGAAGCGGGTTAAGACGTCGCCGATGACGTAGTTTTTGAGATGGCCGATGTGCAAATCGCCGCTCGGATACGGGAACATCTCAAGGATATAGCGATGGGGGGCATTTGGACGTCGACCGGCATTGAAAATGCCTTCTTTGGCCCAGAACTCGCGCCATTTGGCCTCAATGGACGGATCAAACCGATCGCGCTTTTGCTCTGACATGACTGGCTCCTCAATCACAAAAAACCTCTCCCGAACTGCGGGAGAGGTACAAGTCCTGGTGTAGGCGCTCGGTGTTCTCTACCGCATTACACGACAAACCCACGTAGTAGCGTGGGTTGGCCAAGTAGCTGTAGTGAACGTAGCGACGAAACTATCACGATGACTCCAAAACAGGGAGTACAAAACTATTGCAAGTATAGATGAGGGAATTATGGATTGTCAAGTTGTGGTGCTGAATGGCGTCGCAGGTGTACAAGGCCGATGAGAGGCAAGAGTAACGGCATGTAGAGATAGCCGGCCCCTGCGTGTGACCAGGCACTTGCGTATGGGAGTGGCCAGAAGAACTCGATACTTGTGACGACACAGACGCCCGCGATTTCGGCAATCAATCCGAAGATGAGGGGAGTGCGTTGACCGCGCCAGGCCCAGACGACGATGGCAGCATAGATGATCCCGGCGATGAGTGAGAGATGGGTCGGCATGAGGTTGCCGTCACGGGTCATGTATTGCCAGACGGCACGACTACACAAGGCGATTGTCCAGAAGAGATAGAGGAGTGCGAGGCCACGGTATTGAGGAGGAGTCATGAATTCACCGTAGAAAGGCAGAGCTAACTGTATTATAATCCGTAGTAGACACATGCATGTAGGGCAATGTGTGAGTGTAGAGGTAGATT
Source organism: Chloroflexota bacterium (assembly GCA_016875555.1). GTDB lineage: Bacteria > Chloroflexota > Chloroflexia > Chloroflexales > Roseiflexaceae > UBA965. The sequence goes on from VGPG01000081.1 coordinate 3,778, forward strand.
GACACGGGCATGGCCAAATCACCGTACATCATTCCACTGCAACGACGACAACTCATCATGCGTGGTGTTGCCGACAAAGGGGTGCGTCTGGCGCAGGCCAGTCGTGCGGGCATTGCGGTGCCCGAGAGTATGGTCATCCTCGAAGAGGGATGTGCGGCGATGCGCGCGCTCGATCTATTGGCGACGCAACAAGAGCGTGTGATACCGCGTGACGAAGGGTTATTCATCGATGCGTTGGGTTTGTTTACCACGTTGTCAGGATTAGCGCCACGCATTGCAGTGCGTACGCTAACCGACACCGAACAACCTTATCCACTTGCGGTGCAAGGAGTCAATGCAACGAGTTTGCACATCGACCGACGTGATCCATCGGGTCTTAGTCGTGCCATTTGTGCGGTATGGAGTGCCGTGCAACACCTCGAAGGGCGCAAGCGCGCCGATATATTGCTGATGAGCATGGTTGAGCCACAATTTTCTGGAATCGCACTCGTAGCACGTGGTTTTGAGGATGATTGGATAAATTACGTGGCTGGTAGCGGTGACGGTTTGGCGCGTGGCTTGGTTACGGGCATGACGATGAGTTTACCGCGCATTTATGCGGGTGAAGAAGTGACTGCTAACCTGCCGTTTTCGCAACGATTACAACGCTTGCTCCGCCAAATTCGGCGAGTCTTTGGCGATCAGCAGTGGGAGGTTGAGTGGGCCGACGATGGCGAGCAATGTTGGTTAATCGAGATACGCCCAGTCATGCATGCGCCACGGCGCAACGAACACTTTGGGGGCGGTGATTGGCGTGATGCAATGCCGAATTTGCCGTCGTACTTTATGGCGCAATTGCTTGACGGTGCGCATGCTGATTTCTTTGGATACTTCAAGCAGTTCGATCGAGGACTCGGAGCTGAACGGCGATTTGTGGAGTTGTTTGCAGGGCGTGTGCGCATTAATTACAGCATTTTGGGCGATGTGTTGCGTCGTTGGGGGTTGCCGGGGAGCATGGCAAATGACCTGAATGATGCAGTATTGGTGGCCATTCCGATGCATCGTATGCGGGTGATGCGTCAGGCATGGAGAATGCTGCATCTTACCTGGGATTCGTTGATTCGGCCATGGCAAACGATGCACCGTTTGCAACTGTTGTATCAGCGGTTACAAAAGTACAAAGGTGAACTCGACGAATTGGTGATGGTATTACACGAATGCATCGTGGCAACGCAGCATGCGAATTTTGCATTAGGACGGTGGATTGGCCCCCTCGAGTCATGGATGCGACGACAGCGGGTTTATGCAGAGTGGAGCAGTCGCTATTTGTCGTTGAATCGACGTCTGTTACTGGAGATGATGCCGATACGGCGCTATCTAGAGGGACATCCTGACCTTGTCGAGCAGTTACGGAGTGGGCAACAGCCGATTGATAGTACGTATGTGGGCATGTGGGAAGAGTTGATGGAGCGATACGGCTTCCGTGGCATTCATGAGCAGGATATTGCATCGGTGCGCTTCTGCGAAGTGAGCCAACCGATTATTCAAAATTTGGTGCAAGGCACCACTACACACACAATCACTCGGCGTACGGTACGTGGGGTCTTGGCGTGGCCAATTTGGCTAGTGTTACAGACGATGATGATGCAACGTGATCGTGTACGTACGTTGCAGATGCGCATCTTTGACCGAGCCCGTAAGATGATGATGCACCATGCAGAGCGTGCCGTTGAGCGCGGATATCTGCAGAGTGCAATGGACATCTGGGTATTGAGTCCTGATGAATATGTGCGAGCCATGAATGGATGGCGAGTCCCCACTGGCATGTTAGAAATTCGTAAGGCGCAACAGGTGCAGTATGCCAAGCTTGAGGCACCGCCCACGTTGTTTCGATTTGATGATGTCTTGCGCTGGAACAGCGTCGAACACGATCTGTGCACCGTGCTTGAAGGGCGTAGTATCAATGATGGGCATGTGACGGGTGTTGTCTGGCGCCCAGCGTTTGCAGGCGCAACATTGCCGACTGGAATGGTTGCTGCCCAAACGGTGGTGGTCGTTCGTTCGTTTAGCCAAGAATGGGTTGCAACGGTACAGGGGTGTGCTGGCGTGGTCGTTGAACTCGGTGCCGAACTTTCACACGCAGCAGTATTGATGCGCACGTTGTCGTCGGCTGCGATTATTGCAGTACGTGGTGCGTATGATGCATTACCCACGGGAACGGCAGTGGTGTTGGTTGCGGGGGCGGGATACATCGAAAAGATTGGATCGGCACCAACGCTGTTATCGGCGCGTGGTGTTGTGGGTGCATTGCCCGATTATGGGGCAACGGAGCATTTTGTCGGTATTGAAAAACGAGCTGACCGATGAATAAATGGCTGTGGTGGCTACTCGCAACCATCTGGTTGCTGGGCGTGTGGGCGTTTCCACTGCCGATTCGTACTGACATTGGTCGGTGGGATGCGAGCGCCGTACACAACTTCTACGGGAGCGAGTACGGTGCAGGTACGACGTTTCGCTGGAGCCGTCCGGATGCCCATGTGGTACTGACCGGTGTCGGTGCGGGGCGCTATGAATTGCAAATCATGGCGAGTAGTGTGCAACCGACGGAGGTGCGCATTCAGGTGGCCGAACAGGAGCACATGATTGCGGTGCGGCCAGGTTTTGCACGTTACGCGGTACCGATTACCGTGCCGATGCGCTGGCAAGACAGTGTGACGGTGCAACTGCATGTGCCACAGCCGAGTGTGGTTGATCGACGTGAAATCGGCATTGCCGTCGATGATATACGACTTGTCCCACAGGGCTTCATTTGGCCTGCATGGTTTGCATGGTTGTTGACGCTGGCCGTAGTTGCGCTTTCGCTTGTGTGGGGGCGGTGGTGGATCCGGCGGGTGCATTGGCGCTGGCTGGGGATTATCGTCCTCGTCTCTGTGGTCATCGTGTTGCGACGGGGTGATGCCGTTCAGGGACTCTGGATTTGGATGCTCATCAGTGCTACCAGTCTGGTCACAGGCCACCAATGGTCATTGGCACGCCGGCACATCGGATTGGTAATCATGACCATTGCCACAGTGGTTGCGGTGCTACTGTGGTTTCGTGGTGTCGTTGTATGGCAACCGTTGTGGCAGTTCATGACCCTCATGGCTGGAGTTTGGGCGATGCGTTGGCGACGTTGGTGGTGGCCACCGATGCGCCCATACCGACGATACATCATGATTGCGCTGATGGTCGCTGCATGTACGCTTGGCCCAGTCGGGTGGTTGATGGCATCGGTCATAGGTGGCGTATGGATTGGCGCAAAGCGCTGGGTATTGCTCCGAGCAGCGGCGAGTGTTGTCGAGCTGATTGACCAGTGGTTATTGGGGCGACGATTTGTTGGGGCACCAGGTGAATCGCGGCGCTTTGGGCTTGATGTGTTGCGTGCGTTTGCAATTGGCTGTGTGGTGCTTGGTCATGCCTCTGCCACGCTCGTGTACTATCCGCATGCGTTCGCCTGGGTACCGCACTGGTTTGCCTTTGTGGGTGTTGAGTGCTTTTTTGTGTTGAGCGGGTGGTTGATTGGTGGGCTGATTATTCGCGCATTACCGACATGGAACCATGCCGATGCCATGGCGCTCTTTTTGCATCGGCGGTGGGGGCGCACCCTGCCGCCGTATTGGGGAATGTTGTTGTTGGTTGCTGTAGCCGGGTGTGGAGGTGCGAGTTGGTATTCACTTGCGCCCTTTTGGTTGTTTGGCCAAAATCTCTGGTATGCGCATCCCTCCTACTTTTTTGTGGCGTGGAGCCTTGCGGTTGAGGAATGGTTCTACGCACTGCTTGCACTGGGGCTGTTTATTGGCGCACGCGTCATGTCACCAAGACGGGCGTTGATGACGCTCCTGACCATCCTGACACTTGTGCCCATGGGCGCACGATCGTGGTTTGCCTTTGGTGATTTGCCTTGGGAGGCCGGGTTGCGTCAATTTGTGCTTCTGCGACTTGACGCCATTGCGCTCGGCGTTGTCATGGTATGGTGGTGGCGTGAGACGGGGGCCACACATTGGCGCTGGCGCTGGTTGTCCTGGATAGGTGTTGTTGGTGCGCTGGCGAGTATCTGGTTATTCCAGGCACGATACGTGGAACTCGATTATGCCGATGTGCCGCGACTCTTGCTAATTCCGTTAACTACTGGTAGTGTGGCATTGCTCTTGCCGGTATTGGCAACCTGGCAGGGTGATGCGACCCATGCGTGGCATCGTGCAGTGCAGTGGTGTGCACACGTCTCGTATTCGCTCTACTTGGTTCACATCCCGTGGCGCTTAACCGTTGAAGGGTTATTTGGGGGGATCGGTGTCACATGGTGGCTCGATGCGTTGATTACGACTGCCTACATCGGTGGTGTATTGTGGATATCAGGGGCCTGGTATCGACTGCTCGAAGCGCCGTTGATGGCGTTGCGGTGGACCGATACAAGAGTAAACCCCCCGTCGCAATGACGAGGGGTGACTGGTGCCGATAGGTGGAATCGAACCACCGACCTAACGATTATGAGTCGTTCGCTCTAACCGCTGAGCTATATCGGCACAACGAATGGCAGTATAGCAGTTTGACATGCCAATGTCAAACGAAGTTTGGACAATTCAGACCCGACAACATCTAGAAATGCTGAGGATTTTGATGGTGCACCCATTTGTGGCAGGACGCCGAAAATACATGACTGTGCTCGTGTGTGTGATGCTGCTTGTGTTGGTTCGTTTGGGTATGTGGCAGCTCGAACGACACACGCAACGCATGGACCAGAACAGTAAAATCATGGAGCGAATGACCATTGCGCCGGTTGAATTGTCCGACATTGAATCACTTGAAGCTGCACAACGTGATTACCGGATGGTGGTGGTGCGGGGCACATATGACACGAGTCAGCAGATATTGTGGCGTAATCGAGAGTATAGTGGACGCACCGGCTACCACGTCATGACGCCGTTACGCCTTGCGGATGGCCGTGCCATCTTGGTGAATCGCGGGTGGATATATTATCAAGAGGGATTAGGTGATTGGCAACGCGCGTATCAAGCACCCACGGGGGAACAAGAGATTGTGGGTGTATGGCGCGTATCACAGGCCGAGTTCGATCAAATTAACGAAGTACCGCTTGTGGATGGTCGCCGCGACAAATGGTTTTATATTGACGTCGCCGCGATTGCAGCACAAACCCCATATCAACTCGTCGATGGATTTGTGGAGCTACAGCCCGATGGGGCTGTCATGACGGCGGGCACACCAATACCAACAGAGACGAGCGATATGGGCATGGGTTCGCATCTCAGTTATGCGGTGCAATGGTTTGGTTTTGCCTTGATTTTGTTGGTCGGGTACATCGTGGTGCAGGTACGGCGCCCACGAGGGCAGGCGCCGCCACGGCCGCAAGACTAGTAGGTAATTTGACTATAAATTTGGCGCTGGCCGAGTTTTTCGCGGCCAGCCAAAAACGATAATTCAATTAAAAATGCCGCTTCAACCACGGTGGCACCAGCGGTCTCAGCAAGTGCACATGCGGCAGCAATGGTGCCACCGGTCGCGAGCAGATCGTCAATGACGACGACGCGCGCTCCCGGGGCAAATGCGTCTTTGTGAATCTCTAGGGTTGCAGTACCGTACTCCAAGGCATATTCGAGTTTGTATGTATCAGCGGGGAGTTTGCCCACTTTGCGTACGGGCACGAGCCCAATACCAAGGGCGTATGCCAGCGGTGCACCGAAGATGAACCCGCGTGACTCGATGGCTACCACGGCATTGATGCGTTGATGACGGTACCGTTCGATAAATACGTTGATTGCCTGTTGCAGGGCTGGACCATCACGGAGCAATGTGGTGATATCTTTGAACTGAATGCCCGGAATTGGGAAGTCAGGGATATTGCGGATGTACGACTCTAGTGGTGGTGTCATGGTGTAGAACTCCCTTCGATGAGTTGACGTAATTGTTGATCGGCGGTAGTGACCGCATCGCTCGGACTCTGCGCTCCCACAACAACTTGTGTAATCATGGAGCGTAACACGGCATGCACATCGTAGCGCAGTAACGTGCTTGGTGGTGCATTCGCCTGGATGGCAGCGTCGCGGATGTTCGTAGCTGCTGTATGTTGCGTGATGTCTACAAGACGATTGACGGGTTGGATGCCGGAGTTTAAAAGTCGTTGCTGCGCGTCATTTTGGATGAGCGTGTTGAGCAGGATGCGCGCTGCTTCTACTTCAGCGGGGCTAAGTCGTTGATTAAGGACGACCGTTGTGGTGCGCAAATACGGTTGTGCTGGTTGGTTCGCACTGCTGAGCATCGGCAGTGCGCTGATGCCCATGTCATTGCCCCACAATTGTTGATAGGTTCGTTGCTGGCTTGAATCATCAATGACCATGGTCATTTGTCCTGCACCGGCGCTGCGTTTGACGCTGAAGATGGCATTAAGTCTGGTCAGAAGGAGTGGGTCACTATTGAGTGCAGTGAGCCAGGTTAACCAGGCTTCGGTACCACTGCGACCACTAGTCCCTAGCACGATGTTGTCTTGTGCATCAATAATCTGTCCACCGAAAGCAGAAAGATAGCCGGCAAAATTATCAAACGACAAATCTGCGCCGAGCCCCCATTGTGGAGGGGCGGTCAAACTGCGCGCCATGCTGAAGAGATCATCGGTGTAGAGTGGTGGAGTGAGCACGTTTCGGCGATTGTAGTAGAGCACAGGGAGCTCATACGTAATCGGGAGTCCGAGCAGTTCGAGTTGCCCTTGTCGGTTGCGGATTTGTCCGGTAGCGATGACTGCCGCATCAATCACATTGCGACTGCTGACGTCAATCAGCGTGTCGAGTGGCAAGGCGATTTGATGCGGTGCAATCTGATGGAGTTGACTGTTACTCAGGAGGACAACGTGCGGTCCACGCGATTGTGGCCAGGCGACTTGGATGTCGTTGGCGATTGTTGCAATCGGCATGCGTTGTACCACCAAGTTCACGTTATTGGTGGTGGCTATGTGTTGGAGGAGTTCATCAATCGCATTGCCGGTCACACCACCAAAGGCGTGCCACACAATCAACGTGGTTAGTGTTGGCAGATTCGTCGGCTGTGCTGCCGGTTGTGCGACGCTGCTGGTGCAGGCGCTCAACCAGAAGATGCAGGTCATCATGAACCAACGCCAACCACGTGGTGTACGCACAATTACACCTCGAATGTGGCGCGTGGCACCAAGGCGGGGATGTCCATGCCGTCGGCGATGTAGGCGTATTCGGCCTTTGTGTGAGTGGTCATGGCGAAATGTCGTCCCTGGGCATCAAGAGCAATCATGTTCATGTTGATCTGATTCTTGGGCAAATCGATGGT
>VGPG01000082.1 GCA_016875555.1 Chloroflexota bacterium
CCCAATGATTATTGATACCGATGCTGGTGTTGATGACGCACTCGCCATTTTGATGGCTCTCGCCCATCCTGACTTTGACGTTGTCGGTATCACCACGCTCAACGGCAATGTCTCACTGCCCAACGTAGAACGCAATGTCGGCACCATTCTTAGTGCGTTCGGCGCTGGACACATTCCTATTTATCGCGGGGCCGCACAACCACTCCTCGTCAACGCACCCGATGCCAGTGATATCCATGGTGCTGATGGGCTCGGCGATGTAGGATTATCCGCACCGCGTCCACTCGAAACACTCCATGGCGCACTCGCGATTATCGAACTGGCCAAAAAGCACCCCGGATGCACGCTTGTCACACTCGGACCACTCACAAATTTGGCAATTGCCTTGTCAATTGAACCCAATCTCTCCGACTACATCAGCAAAACCTATATCATGGGTGGTGCACCGAAAGCCACTGGCAATATCACCCCCACCGCTGAATTCAACATTTATGTCGACCCAGAGGCCGCTGATTTGGTACTCCGCCGTGGCAACTTACAGTCCACCTGGATTACATGGGAGAACACCATCGAGCATCCTATTCTGTGGAATCGCTGGGACGAAATCCTTGATGCAGGCGACATGGGACGTCGATTTGTGCGGCCGATGTGTCAAAACCTCACCAATCTTGTCAAAGCGTGGGGGCGACCGGGTATGTCAATGGCTGATCCCAAAGCCATGGCAGTTGCGCTGGATCCCGATTGTGCAACCGTGCAACACGTCTACATGGAAGTTGACATTGGCCAAGGCGTAGGGCGTGGAATGACCGCAATTGATCCGCGCGGCTTCGCAAAAAAACCGGCAAATTGCTACGTGGCCACACAGCTTAACTTGGATCGCGCCATCGAACTGATGAAACTCGCTACGCAACAGCCGTGTCATCTCTAATTCAGCCCACATACACTCCGATGCATTAAATGCATCGGAGTGTATGTTAACGAACCCGAAGTAACAAAAACGCCAAATCTTCTGCATGCAGTGGCGTCTCAATACGCACAAAACCACCGCGATGGTCAAGTGTGGCCGCCTGCTGATTCATACATGCCGCCGGATACAACCACTCAAGTACATACCGCCCCGCCGGAATACCCAGCATCAGGCTTTGTGCAGGGCGATTCTGCGGGATGTATGCGATATACCGCTCACCGAGTGCGCCCATTACCTGCATATCCGTATCTCCGGCATGCCATGCGCCAATTTCGTTACATGGTTGCATATTCCATACCGCAATGCGTTCGAGTGTCGCTCGCAAAAACGCCAACTGCCGGCGCAAATCGTTCCCGCCGTACCCAGGCGTGCGTGGATCGAGCGGCGCATCACCCTCGGGGTGGCGCACCGTATAGCCATAATCGAGATGACTGAAGGTGCCTCCACCTGCCACAAAAAACGACCACGCCTCTTGGCGATATGGTGCTGCTGACTGGCCACGAAAGCCCGTTTCATCATCGCCAATCACCGCACCGAAATGCCAATTCTCACGGGCAGCAGATGGGATGGCATAGTGAAAGTTAATCAGCGAGACATGATCAGGAAGCGTTGCTATGAGCTGTGTCCGGTTCGCCACGTTTATTGCAATCGGCAGGTCTGGTGCGACACTATGGATTGCCTGAATCATCTGTACATGCCACGGCATATCCATCGTATGATCATGCCGACTGTATGGTTCATTGCAAACTTCGAGGATGACGTTGTCGTAATCGCGTAACTCGGTGGCTACCACCTGCACAAGCCGCTTCATGAATGGCAACAACGGTGAGTCGGGTTCGTATACCCGCGTTGATTCGTATGGACCAATCCCCTGCCGGCTCAATGTCGGATGCATGGGAGAACTCTCCCACGATGTCTGTTCATACCAAAAACAAAATAACGTGACTTCGACACAGATATCGAATTGATTGGCCATCGACACAAACGCAATCAGTCGTTGCATCCACATCGGGTTAATGCGCGACAAATCGTACCGACCCTGTTCATCACGCACCCATGGTGCCAAAAACTGATCACGGCGCGGTGCTAGGGTGTTTTCAACAATGCCGAATGCCCCAGGATGTTCGACGTAGCTCCCACTAAACACACGTACATAGTTGAGCCCGCTCCGCGCCACCGCAGCTAGATAGCGCTGCATATCAAATTCTAGGTTGAGTATTGCACCATAATGCTCACCAGCACCAACTAATACCAATGGTTGTCCGCGACGCATGAAGTAATGCGCATTTGCCGGATAACGACGCATTTGGGCCCCCTTGAAACAGACAATCGGTGTGTGGTGTGTAGCACATGCTCTCTGTATTATACAAGGCATTATCACTCTTTCAATCGTTGGTACCGCCCGCCTGTACACGATACGCACCTGCCACCGTTGATGACATCGATTGCATACAATTATTGTGTAATATTAACGATTACACTGTATTTGTTAAATTTATTTATGTAAATAAAATATGAAGAAATCGTGTAGAATGAGGGTGCTATACGGGCTGCCATACAATAACGTGAAGAGGGACGAATGAAAAAAATCGTATTCGTTGGTGCCGGGAGTTATATATTTACGCGCCGATTAGCGCGTGATATCTTGAGTTTTCCACTCCTACAAAACACCACCATTGTGCTCCACGACATTAATCCGGAGCGCTTAGCTACCGCTGAGTATGGTGTACAACGAATCCTTGAAGCAGGCAATTATCCAGCACAGCTCGTCACAACCACCAACCTCACCGAGGCGCTGACCGATGCACAGGTGGTGATTTGTACCATCGCAGATGACTTTGAACGGTGGCGCCACGACATCGAGATCCCAGCACGCTATGGCGTTGACCTCAATATCGGCGACACGCGTGGGCCGGGAGGCATCTTCCGCTTTTTGCGCATCTACCCAGCCATGCTCGAAATTGTTCGCACCATGGAACAAGTTGCGCCCCAGGCCGTGCTGTTGAACTACACAAATCCGATGGCCATGATTTGTGGAGCGTTGAGTCGCGTCTCCAAAATCAAAGTTGTGGGGCTATGCCATAGCGTGCAAGGAACAGCCGAGATGATTGCGCGCTGGATAGGTGCGGATATGAACGAAATCAGCTACACCTGTGCGGGCATCAATCATATGGCGTGGTATCTCTCATTCTGCTGGAACGGCATTGACATCTATCCCTTATTGCGCCAGACCATCCAAAAAGAAGAAATCTACAATGAAGAAATTGTTCGCAACGAACTCTTCACGGCATTAGGGTATTACACGACCGAATCAAGCGGACATCATTCAGAGTACAACTGGTGGTTCCGCAAACGCCCTGATCTGATTGCCCAGTACTGCACACCCGGTACGGGGTGGAATCCTGGTGCCTCTTATGCTGCGCTCAACTGGTACCGCGCTCACATGCACCGCTGGCGCGACGAAGCACGTCAAGAGCGTGAACATCCGACACCCGTTGACCTTACGCCAAGCAACGAATATGCGGCTGCCATAATCAATGCGCTCGCCGGTGGGAGTGCGTTTAAATTCAACGGCAACGTGTCAAATAATCGTCATATTGACAATTTACCGCTCGGTGCGTGTGTTGAAGTCCCCATCGTTGTCGACAAAACCGGGTTTCATCCATTTAACGTCGGTGCACTGCCTGCCTCGGTCAGCATGCTCACCACCCTGAGTTGTCAAATCGAAGAATTAGCCATTCATGGATGCATCAATGGCGATGCCACAGCCATTTATCAAGCCTGCTGTCACGATCCTCTGACTGCCGCGTGCCTCTCTCTCAAAGAAATTCACGCGATGGTCACAGAGATGTTTGGTACCGCAAAAGCACATCTGCCACAATTTGCATCCACCTAGATTGGGTGATTCATACTGCGCTTGCATGCCAGGGTCGCACTTAGTGTGCGACCCTGGCATCACATTTGTGGACGCGTATTAATGATGTCATCATCCACATTTGTGAATATATATTTGCATACAATACAAATTAGTGCTTCTATTGCTACAAAGAGACGCTCATGACCATGCATTTACGCCCAGATAATCAATCAAACATCACTGGTTGTTGTTTCATCGGTATCTTCCTCGTGATCTTCTACGCCATATGGAATGTCATCAAAGTTGTCGCACGCGGCATATGGTATATTGCCAAATACTTTGCCATAATCATCTACTATATGGTCGCATGGCCGATTTTGCTCGTCGGCTACTTGTGGCGACGTGGAGGGCTCTATCGGGTCGCAAGCTTATTATTCTTCATCGTCATCGTAATGAGTACCGTTATTAGCGTCATCATCTCACCAGACGCACCACCACGCACCACCACGCGTGCAACCGATGTGCCACAAGTGAGTGCTACCGCCGAAGCAACCAGTCAGCCGACGGCAACGCCACCCAACGCAACAGCTACGCCGGTGCCCACAGCCACGCGTGAGGCTACAGCCGTCCCCACAGCACAACCAACAGCCGTGCCCACCACCAGACCTGCAAGTGGGTCTCTACCCCTACCCACGTCATCGCTGACATCCGGCATTACCCGCCCGGCAGACACCATCCCTGCACGCGTGGTCCGCGTCATTGACGGCGATACGGTGGTGGTGAACATCAATGACGAAGAAACGCGTCTGCGTCTGATAGGCATTGACACACCCGAAAGTGTTGATCCACGCAAACCGGTTGAGTGCTTCGGCATTGAAGCAAGTGCCTACACCAAGGCACTGCTCCTCAGCAAGAATGTCTACCTTGAACCCGATCCGACCCAAGATGAGACCGACCGTTACGACAGGTTGCTCGTCTACCTCTGGATCGACGATACGACGTTGTTTAATCACAAAATTATCGCAGACGGCTATGCATTCGAGTATACCTACCAAATCCCATATCAATATCAAACGCTCTTCAAAGCAGCGCAACAAGATGCCCGCACCAACCAATACGGGCTCTGGTCACCCACGACGTGTAACGGTGACCCAGATGCACCAAGCACTGCATCAGTACCACAACAACTCCCCACAGCGACGGTCGCTCCCACTGCCACGATGACCGCAGACGCACAGGCCTTTCCGTGTCAAGTCGGTCAAATCAAGGCAAATCCGAACTCAGGTATCTATCATCTACCAACGGGTCAGGGATACGCTCAAACGCGCAACGACCGTGTCATCTGTTTTGGTGACGAAGACGCTGCAAAACAAGCGGGATTTCGCAAATCGAGTCGCTGACGCGCAGATGTGCCGAATTATTCCGACGTGGTCATTTACGGTATAATCATCGTAATGAGCACGCAGAAGGAGACCGCGATGCAAATTGACCTCATTCGTAGTCTATGGGGTGTTGACGCACCGTGGGAGATTGTCTTTCCCGCATTTGCAGCACAAGGGTATCGTGGTATTGAGTGTGGAGTACCGCTCGATCCAAATGAGCAGCAACGATTGGTTACACTGCTGACTACCCATAATCTCGATTTTGTGGCCATGGTCTTTACGAATGGCCCGGATCTCGCCAGTCATATTGCGAGTGCCATCCAACAAATCGACGCAGCTGTCCATTGTGGCGCACGGCAGATTACGCTCCATGGCTGGCGCGATGGATCGAGCTTCGACGATGGGTGTGGATTTATTGAGGCGATGCTTACTGTTGCGCATCACCACAACATTTCCATTGCCCACGAAACGCACCGAAGTCGGCTCTTTTTTAATCCGTGGAACACGGTAGCATATCTCAATCGCTACCCCGAACTACAGCTGTGTGCCGACTATAGTCACTGGGTCGTCGTAGCAGAGCGGCTTTTACCGGATGCAGAAGCAATTTTGCAGTTTTGTGCACCGCACGTTGCGCACTTACATGCGCGAGTAGGGCACTCTCAAGGGCCACAAGTCATTGATCCACGCTTACCGCGCTTCGCCCAAGAAGTTGACGCACACGAACACTGGTGGCGCATGATTCATACGGCGCACCTACAACGGGGAGCAACGGCACTGACCGTGACGCCTGAGTACGGGCCTCCACCGTACCAGGCAACTGACCCACTGAGCAATCTCCCCTTTGTGCCACTCACCGACTTAGTTGATTGGCAAGCACAACGCATTCGCGAGCTGTTTAGTGCGTCAATGTGACCACCCGTACATTCTTAGCCGATGTACTGCCACAAGCTCCATGCACTCAGACAACTAATCAAGATACCGACTGCTACCATCAACCACGTGCGTGGCAGTCGGCCGGCGATCCAGGCAGCAAACGGCGCCATGAGCATGCCACCGAGAATCAACCCGGCCACGGACTCCCACGCCTGTACACTTACAATCAGCGCGAGCGTCACGCCACTGACCACAGTCACAAAAAATTCAGCCGTATTGACAGTACCGACAACATAGCGAGCTTCGCGACCAGTCCCTAACATGCTGGTCGTCACCACAGGTCCCCAACCGCCACCGCCAATAGCATCAACAAAGGCACCAACAAACCCGACTACGCTTACCGTGCCAGGTCGACCAGCGGCGACCGATTGTACGCGCCAAAATGCTTTGATGATAATCCAAATGCCCATGCACAAGAGATATCCATTGACGTACGGCTTGAGCCAACTCCCATCTGCATTAGTAACCACATAGACACCGCAAAGTGCACCGATGATGCCCGGAATCACCAGGCGCCACAACAGGCTCCGCTCGATGTTGCCCATGCGCCAATGACTCAACGCAGAGGCTCCCGACGTAAACAACTTGGCCACATGCACCGATGCTGACGCCACAGCAGGCGTAAATCCTAATGCCAAAAAAAACGACGACGCGGTGACGCCGTACGCCATGCCTAACGCTCCATCGACGAATTGTGCCAACATGCCAACCAGGGTTGCCCAGCCTAGCGCGCCAGCATCGAGTTCATATCCAGCCGCTTGCCAGCGCGCGTAATTCACTCCGATTGCCGCCACGACTAATAACGCACCCAACGCCCATACGTAGCGACGACGGGGAATGGTTGTCTGTTGACTCATCTACTACTCACAATAGTTCTATATAACCTACTTACTTAGTATACTTTGAATCAACAAAACTGCAACTACCAGTTACGAGTACACGTCTGCGAAAGATGCGCTTAGCCTAGCGTTTCTTTGACAAGTTGGGCGGCATGTTTGCCAGAGAGAAGCGCGAGCGGGATTCCGCCACCGGGATGTGTACCACCGCCGCAATAGAAGAGCCCTTTCACACGCGCATCTTGCTGTGCGGGGCGCACAAAGGCGCTCGTCATCGCATTTGATGCCAATCCATAGATGGCGCCACCCGGTGCCCCATACATGCGTTCGAGTTCTACTGGGGTAATGATTTTTTGCACCACAATGTGGTTACGCAAATCGGTAAGACCGACCTCTTCGAGGCGTTCGGCGATGCGCTGTGCGTAGGTCTCGGCCACCTGTGACCAATCGATTGCACTGTGTCGCAGGGGTGGCACATTCACCAGCACGAAGATGTTTTGTCCGCCAGGGGGAGCATGATTTGCATCATAGGCGACCGTATGATTGAGATACACGGTAGGGGTGGCATGCAAGCGCCCGGCATCCGTATCTGCGAATTCCGCACGATAATCGGGTGAAAAGAAGATGGTGTGATGGTCAAGCAGATCATAGCGCGTATTGAGGCCCCACAGAATCACAAAACCACTACACGATAGTTCGCGCTTTTTGAGCGCACGTGCGCGCCGCGCACCACCATCGACCATGTGTTCCAAGGTGACTTGCGGGTCCACATTACTCACAACCGCATCAGCAGGATAGAACGCACCACAGCGCGTATGTACGCCAATCACGCGACCTCGCTGATGTGCGATACGTGTCACGGCCGTATCGAGGCGGATGTCCACACCAGCCCGCAGGGCGGCTGCATGGAGCACTTCAGCAATGCGATACATGCCGCCACGCGGATAATAGGCGCCAAGCCCAAACTCAGCCCATGCAATCAAATTAAACGTTGCAAGCGTGCGGTACGGTGAAGACCCATTGTAGGTTGCAAAGCGGTTCATCACTTGTTGCATTTTGGGGCTGACAAAGAACGATTCGACTGCACGATGCATGGTACGGAATCCATCAAGATGTCGCGCATCGCGGAGCAAGCGCCAATCGAGCAGACTTCGCCACCCGCGGAAGACGGAATACAAAAATGTATCGGCTGTCAGATGCCACATACGCTGCGCATATGCCATGAAGCGCAGAAAGTTCCCAACATCACGCGGTTCAATGCGTTCGATACTTTGGAGCATGGCAGGAAAGCTTGTCCACGCATCAAAAATGCTCCCATCCGGCCACACATAGCGACACGCCGATGCTAACGGCACAACATCGAGCTCCTCGGCCAATGAGCTCCCGGTCTGCTGCAAAAGATCATCAATGACCCACGGCATCGTCAGCAATGATGGACCGATATCCCAGACAAATCCTCGATCGCGGATGATGTTGAGTTTGCCACCGACTTGATCGCGTGCTTCAATGAGCGTGGTTTGATACCCGGCAGCCGCACAGCGTATGGCTGCGGCAAGCCCACCCAATCCAGCACCCACCACCACGACTCGTTGCGTTTGCATGCCAATCCTCGTCCTTTTTGCTATTGCTTGTTATTATAACGAACCCACACCCGTCTCATTCAGAGACGGGTGTGGGTGTAGCTCGATCAGGCTAGGCGACACGTCAAGCACACATGGCGATTATGTGGGCTTGGCCGGCTTGCTGGTAACGTGCCACCCTCCGCACGCATGACACCGGTATGTTCTGTTTTCATTGCGATGCGTTGGCACCCCTGCTTGTTCGGCATACAACTTGTTGCGTCGAGCGAGGATGACCACACGTTTTGCTTCTTTGCGATCGCGATAGCGCTTTTTGCCACTCAGTTTACATCGTGCAATGTTGGTGGCGGTGAACAGGTTCATCATACGCAGATTCCTCTCTACACAAGCGACGGAACCGATGTCCGTCCATACCATTATAAAATCATGACAGTATCATGTCAATTTTACGCAATACCGTTATTGTGCCCTATTCGCGCCCATGCATATGTGCTTTTATGTAATTCTCATATGAAAATGATATAGTTATGATGTTTATTGTGTACAAGGAAGATACATGGGTAGTGAAATAGTCATTATATTGTTGTTACTCGTGGCAAACGGTATTTTTTCGGGCACAGAGCTGGCAATGGTATCGGCACGACGTGGGCGACTCCAACAAAAAGCCGACGACGGCGACGAAGGTGCAAAAATCGCTGTTGCCCTACAGGACGACCCAAACAGACTGTTATCGACAGTACAAGTCGGAATCACGTTGATCGGCACGTTGACTGGCGTATTTGGCGGTGCAAGCATCGCTGATAGTTTGGCGCCGCAACTGACGACCGTTCCGTATATTGGCCCCTATGCTGAGACAGTGGCGCTGGCGTGTGTCGTCGTCATATTGACGTATCTTTCGCTGGTCATCGGCGAACTCGTGCCGAAGCGTCTGGCACTCCAGCACGCCGAGTGGATTGCGATGCGGCTCGCCAAACCAATGAATGTGATTTCGCGCATTACACAGCCACTCGTCTCGTTGTTGGCCTGGTCAACTGAGCTCCTCCTGCGCATCGGCGGGCAGCGAGACACGTCGAATAGCTCAGTCACCGAAGAAGACATCCGTCAACTCGTCCGTGAAGGCGCCCAAGATGGTGCGCTTGAACCACACGAGCGTGAAATTTTCGAGAATGTCTTTAGCTTGGGTGATATGAGTGTGCGACAGGTGATGACCCCGCGCACCGATGTATATGCGCTCGACGCAAATGCGCGACTCGGCGACGTCGTTGATGCCCTCCTCGACAGTGGGTTCTCGCGTGCTCCAGTGTACGAGGGGAATCTTGATCGCGTCGTGGGCGTAGTCCATGGGCGCGATATTTTGCGCCTAGTGCGCACAGGCGACCTCAACGTACCAGTACGCGTGGCCATGCGCGAGCCGTTGTTTGTGCCAGAGCAAAGTCGCGCAGCTGATACGTTGGCGCTGTTCAAGAAAAAGCAACAGCACCTTGCGGTGGTCGTGGGCGAACTGGGTACCGTCGAAGGTGTTATCACGCTCGAAGACGTCATCGAAGAGATTGTTGGTGACATTGCTGACGAATACGACGATGCGGAGTCACCACACATTGTCAAACGTGAAGATGGTTCGTACCTGATTGACGGCATTACGCCAGTCGATGATGTGGTGAGTCGCACCAGTTTGAGCATCCAACTCAAAGAAAACGCGCAATACGACACCATTGCGGGGTATCTGCTGAGCGTACTCGGGCATATTCCGCATGCGGGTGAATATGTTGTCGTCAACAACTGGCGCCTCGAAGTCATTGACATGGACGGGTTACGCATCGACAAAATTCTGATTAGTGCAGTACAGGCACCGTCAGAACTGACACATCCTGTCGCGTAGCTGTGGCGTACCCTTGAGAGTGGAGAGTTTTTTGGCATTGGATTGCCATTAGCTAGAGGTTAGATGTATGACGATGCGTGCAATCATTGCAGGTGCTGGACCAGCTGGATTCGCGACTGCAAAATGGCTTAATGATCGCGGGTACCAGGTAGTACTCCTCGAAAAGCGCGATGTGCCAGGTGGCAAAGTATCGGCGTGGCAAGACCCAGACGGCGATTGGGTCGAGAGTGGGTTGCATGTCTTCTTCGGCGCCTATCACAACCTCCTCAACTTTCTTGCAGAAGTTGGTCTGCAGGACAGTTTCGACTGGAAGCCAGCGGAAATGGTATTCGCATTACCGGGTGGCAAGTATGGATCCATTGAATTCGTTCAAGGGTTGCCTGCGCCATTTAATGGGTTACTTGGCGTGGCCAAGAGCGAGTTAATGACGTGGTCCGAAAAATTAGCCATGGGGCGCGGATTGATGAAGCCCATTTTCGGATCACAGAATTATATCGACGAACAGGCAGATATCACCTATAGCGACTGGCACCTCGCACACGGCATGGGGCAAGGCACCATCGACAAAGTCATGGACGCCATGGCACTCGCACTGAACTTTCAGAAGGCAGACAAAGTCTCAGCAAAGTTGGTGTTGACCGCACTGTTGCATTTTGC
>VGPG01000083.1 GCA_016875555.1 Chloroflexota bacterium
TGGCCGTGGGTGGCATATCGTATGCGCTTGGCTGGTGTACCGGTGGGTACAAATAGACTGGTGTTTAGTCTCATAATTGGGCTTTGTGGTGCGGTGCTTGGGTATTTCATCGGTTCGATGATTCCATAAGAAGGAGCATATCATGGAGTGGTTACACAATACTCAGACAGGGAACAGCAAGTGGTGGAGTTGGTGGGTCGGACTGGTTGTAATTCTCGTTTTTTATGTGATTCTCGGTTCAATTCCGATGGTGATTGGCGCCATGATGGGGTTGGTCAACATTGATGAAAGTGGCAGCATACTCGGTGGCAGTGCGAATCCGGTGCAGTTTGCCTTGGTGATGATCTCTCCCATCATGTTATTTGTGGGGGTATGGGTTGCACAGCGCTTGGTGCATCGGCGCACCTTGACGCAACTCACCAGTACCGCCAAATTTCGTTGGCCGTTGGTGTGGCAGAGCATGGTGATTTGGTTGGGTTTGGGTGTGTTCTTTACGGTAGTTGAGTCACTCATCTATCCTGGGCGATACACATGGACGTTTGATGCGGGCGCATGGATTATGATTGCGCCGTTGGTATTGTTGTTGATTCCGATTCAAGCCACCGGTGAAGAGTTGATGTTTCGTGGCTACTTGATGCAGGCTGTGGCTCGGTTGTGGGCACAACCGGTGTTTCTCGTGTTGTTGTCGGGCGTGGCATTTATGGCACCGCACTTGGCCAACCCCGAGATGGGGTCTGCCCTTGGTGGCGAGATCCCGATGGCGCTGAACTACTTTTTGGTGGGCGTCGGCACCGCAGTGCTCAGCCTGCGCGATAACGGAACTGAGCGGGCGATAGGCATGCACGTAGTCAATAATTTGTATGCCGGTATTGTAGTGGGCTACGAAGGATCAGTGTTGGGCACGCCGACGATTGTGCAGACCAGCGTGATTGATGCGTGGTTGGGCGTGGTTACAATTATTATTGCATTCGTGGTGTTAATTGTGTGGCCGTTGCCGAAGCGAGTGACGCAGGAGGGGTGATGGACGTCTCAGGCTGGATCGCAATAATTGCCGGACTTGTTACCGTGTTCTTCATCGTAATGAACCAACAACAAAAATAACCATCAGAATCCCTCTACAAACGAACAATTTGTGGAGGGATTCGCACAAAATGTGGATAACGTGTGGAAATGTGGGATAATGTGAGGGATTTTGCGTGGATAACCGTTGGAAGATGCTGGGAAAAGCTGTGGATAGACGTTTTTGCGGCAATCTCCGAAACACTCTACAATAGAGGCAGTAATCAGCGCACCAGAGCAGAGGGTACTCATGAGTAGTCGCTTTAGCGATATGCGGATTTTTAGTGGGAGCGGCAATCCGGCGTTGGCCAAGGCAATTGCAGATCGGCTTGGGGTAACGCTGGGTGATATCACCCTGACGAAGTTCCCAAACGATAATCTTTTTGCGCGGCTCAACGAAAGTGTGCGCGAGAAAGATGTCTTTGTCGTGCAATCACTCTCAGCACCACTCAGTGACCGTATCATGGAACTGCTGATTATGCTTGATGCCTGCCGACGTGCTGCCGCCGGGCGTGTGACCGCTGTTATTCCGTTTTTTGCCTATGGACGTACGGACAAACGTGACCAGCCACGTGTGCCAATCACTGCACGTCTGCTCGCAGACATGATACAAGTGGCTGGCGCGCAACAGGTGATTACGCTCGATTTGCATGCAGGGCAGATTCAAGGCTTCTTTTCGATTCCAGTCGATGAATTAAGTGCGATGTCATTGATGGTGCGTCACTTCCAACAGCAGCGTGTTGACAACTATACCGTTGTTGCCCCTGATATGGGCTTTGCCAAGCGCGCTCGTAACTTTGCCGAGAAGCTCAGTGTCCCACTAGCTATTGTCGAAAAGCGCCACCTGCATCATATTCAACCACACGATGAAAATGAACGGCATGTCGAAGCATTGAACGTCATCGGGGAGGTACAGGGTCGTCATTGTATTTTGGTTGATGACGAAGTAGCCACGGGTAACTCGCTGGTAGCGGCTGCGGAGTTACTCGCCGATTGCGGTGCAACGGCTATCTCAGCTGCCGTGGTGCACTCGATTATGGCCGGCAAAGCGCTTGAGCGCATTACGGCGAGTCCGATTAATGAGTTTGTCACCACCGATAGTTTGCCACTCCATCAACTGGATGCGTATCCACATGTCAAAGTACTCTCGGTGGCTACACTGATGGCCGAAGTTATTCAGCGTATCCACAGCGGTATCTCGGTGGACTCGATTAGTCTCTTTGATCGCACGGGCCGACGCTAGTCAGCCCATCGTCAACACACAAACTCACCCCCGGTTGATGTGTACCGCATCAACCGGGGGTGTATGGTAACGCCTGGCATCGTTATGCACAGTGCGGGGGGGCCGAGACAATCGACAGCTGTTGCATTAACACACAATCGTCAACATACCCGAGATTGACTTTGACCACCTTGCCGTGTGCATCACGCACCAGCGTGCTCGGTACCGTCATGATGCCTAGCTCCTTGACAAGCTCAGGTTCTTGATCAACCGTGCGCCATACCACCTCGATGTCACCACGTTGCGCCTGTAGCCGTTTGAGAGCTGGCTTTTGAAGCCGCTCACATTGCACGCAGTCGTCAGTTGTAATCGCTACGACTCCGACCTTGCCGAGCGGGAAGTGGTTGATCGTAACACCCTGCGCGCCGGCTTTTTGACTGCGCCAACGCATGTACCATGCAAATGCGGCTACAGCAAGCACAACGATGAGTAATATGATGATGCGCGTAATCATGATGCTTAGCTCCGTAAACGCGCAAGTTGGGCGTGCACAAAACAACCAGCACAGAAGCCCGTGGTCACGTTGATGAGCGCGAGCGTGACAACCATCAACGCAGCGCCCCATGCCACCGCACTCAGTCCGAGTACACTACTTGCGACACCGATGACAAGCACTCCAAATCCCATCTTCTGTGCGAAGCGATGTGGCGTCGGGTCTTCGTCGTGAATTTCAGTACGTACCAGCCCCTGTCGTACCAAAAACCGATATGCCCAGAGTTGTGGGGCATACCGCGGCGCAACAAGTGCAGCACCTAACAGGTACGCACCAAAGTAGATGAATGCCTCGATGTCCAAGACAAACCCAAGTGCCAACACCACAATCACACTGATTTGCCCGATGCGTAACGCGCTCCGATCAAACTGGTATGTCATCACACCCCTCCACCGTTGTTCAGATAATACATAAGTAATATTATCAACTTACTTTGTTATAAAAATTATAATAAGAGATATGCATCCTGTCAATAGACAAGATGAAAAGCGGATGAGTATGCGTTATGAGGGAAGCGCAAAGATGGCGTTTACGACGTCTTCGAGAACGGCACCGTTGGCGCGATAGAACTCAACGGCGTGCGTATCTTCGGCATGTGCCATCACAAAGATGAGTGGGATGTGCTGGTAGGAGCAGAAGGTGAAGAGTGATTGCATGAGGAGTGAGCCGAGTCGGCGACGTTGGTAATCGGGGTGAATGGCAAAGTCGTAGACAAAGAGTTCGGGGTGCGGTTTTGTGTAACTAGGTAGGATATAGGCGGTGCAGCCGCCAACAAGCTGTTCATCCACGAAGACGCCAAACGCAACGAAGTGTGGTAAAGCGAGTAAATCACGCAAGGAGGAGATGGGCATGGTGGTCGGGTGGTCGTTTTCGAATACCAGATGAAAAAGGTCAACGAGCTGACCAAACAGAACAGCGTCATCAGCGGTGAGTTGTCGGATGTGTGGGGCGGGCGGCATCGCATCACTTTCTTTGCATGGCGTGCCCCCACGGTGGAGGCACGCCATGCATACGTGGGTTAACTACGGATTTTGGCACCAGTATCAAACTCGACGCCGCGGATAATCTTGGCGCGAATCTTGCTGACCTCGTCGTCACTCAGGGTGCGATCGCTGGCACGTAGTGTGATGCGGTAGGCGATACTCCGCATGCCCTCACCGACCTGTGCACCGGTGTAGACGTCGAAGATTTCGACGTTGCTGAGGGCATTGCCCGAGTACTTGCGAATCGACTTCTCGATTTGTTCGGCACTCACGCTGACTGGAGCAATCATGGCCAAGTCTTGTGTGGTGGCCGGATAGCGCGAGATGCTTTGGTAACGTGGGACACTGGCAAGTTCGAGCATGGTATGCAGGTCGAGTTCGGCAACTCCAATGCGTACGGCAGGCAAGCCGAAGCGCTCGCGCGCATCGGGGTGTAATTCGCCGAAATGGCCGATGGTGACCAGTTCCTTGCCGTGGCGCACCATGACGTCGGCGGCACGACCTGGTTGGAGGTAGGGCACGGTGCTTGGTGCATATGTGACATCAGCGATGCGTAAGCGCTCAACCAGGCACTCGATGGCTCCTTTGACATCAAAGAAGTCCATTGACTCTGGGGTTGAGGATTGCCATGAGGCCGGTACGCGCGGGCCTGCGAGTACGACTGCAGCGCGTAGTGGCTCGTTGGGCAAGATGGCATCAGGGCGTGGGTGGTAGACACGCCCAATCTCAAAGAGGCGGGTCACGCCACGCTCGCGAATGTTGACGTTGGCCGATTCAAGCAACGTAGGTAATATTGACCGGCGCATGAACTCGCGCTCGGGTGAGAGCGGGTTGGCCAGACGCAGGTAGTGATCGGCCTCGAGTTCGGCTGGGTCGAGCTTGGCAGCTGCTTCGCGGCTGGTCAACGAGTAGGTGATGGCCTCATTGAGCCCGGCACCGGTGAGGATATCGCGCGTGAAATGCTCGCGTTCGCGTGTCAAGTTGGTGCGTTGTACCGGCAATTCGTCAGCCATGATGGTGCTGGGCAGGTTGTCGTAGCCGTACATGCGCGCCACTTCTTCGCACAAATCGGCGGTGTGGCTAACGTCGCCGCGGTAGCTTGGGACGGCCACATGCAGTGTATCGACGTCGTGTGGGGTGCAGACGAATCCGAGTGGTGCGAGGAGCTCGGCGACTTGATCGCGGGTGAAGGTCAGGCCCAGGATGCGTTTGACCTCGTGCGTGCTCAAAGCAATCACGACTTCGCGTTTGGGCTGGCTACGTACGTCAATCATGCCTGTGACGACGTGACCATCGGCGTAGTCGCTGAGGAGCTGAGTTAAACGGCGTTGGCTCAGGTCGAGCATCTCAGGGTCAACGCCACGTTCGAAGCGCTTTGAGGCCTCGGAGCGCAATTTGAAGGCTGTCGACATACGCCGGATGATGGTAGGCTCCCACACGGCAGCTTCGACCAGCACATTGCGCGTGCGCTCGCTGACTTCGCTACTTTCGCCACCCATGACACCGGCGACGCTCAAGGCCTGTGCCGTGTCACACACGAGCAGATGCCCGTCATTGAGCTGATGGGTACGACCATCCAGGGTCGTGAGTTGCTCGCCGGTCTTGGCGGTACGTACAACGATGTGATTGTTAGCGACGCAATCGGCGTCGAAGGTGTGGTTAGGCGTGCCCAACTCGAGCATGACGTAGTTGCTGATGTCGACGATGTTGTTAATCGGGCGCATGCCGGCCATGGTGAGGCGGCGCTGCATCCAGAACGGCGATGGTTTGATGGTGACGTTCTTGACCATGGTAGCCGTGAAGCGTGGGCAGAGCGCTGTGGCCTCGATAGTGACTTTGGCGATGCTGTTGATATCGGCGCCACTGGGGGTAACCTGTGGGTCGGGCAGACGCACTGTTTGTCCGGTGAGGGCGGCGATTTCGCGGGCCATGCCGACCATCGACAGCGTGCGGGCCATATTGGGCAGGACATCGATGTCGATAACCACGTCACCGAGATAGTCGACGAGTGGTGTGCCGGTCGGTGCATCGTCGGGCAGAATCATGATGCCTTCGTGCTCTTCGGAGATGCCGAGCTCTTTTTCGGAGCAGAGCATGGCATCAGACATGACACCACGCACCGGTTTGCCTTTGAGTTTGACTTTGACTTTACCTTCGACGTGGCCGTCATACAGGACTGCACCTTCTTTGGCGAAGACCGATTTGAGTGGGTGATTCAACCGGCCGAGCCCTTTGTATTGGTACAAATTGGGGGCACCAGTGACCACCGTGTGGACGAGCCCGGGGCCGTATTCGACCTCAGCCAAGACGAGGCGGTCAGCATTGGGATGCTGGGTGACCTCAAGAATGTTGCAGACCAGCACCAACGTGGGATCCCACGGCAGTTCTGAGTCAGCTACGCCGAGCTTTTCGACGGCATCGACCTCGAGACCTGAACGCGTCAGGCGCTCGGCCAGCTCGTCAGCGGGCAGAGTGACATCCACATAGTCGCGGAGCCACGAAAGCGGGATACGCATGAGTTCCTTCTCCTTAAAAACTGGCGCCTACGGCGTTGGTGTACCAACGCTGAAAGACACGTTTATACTGTCACCGAGAATTTTGCCGGCATCGTTGCGTTTGACGGCACGTTGTTGGGTGGTTGTGTCAACCAACCCAATTTGCATGATGTACTCATTTGTCGGGAGTTGTGCCGGTATGCTGACCTGGTGTGTGCTAATAAAGCAATCTCCCGGCGTGAACACCGTTGATGGCACGCGTGGATGCATGCGATCGCGCACATCTACGAACCACACTTTTTGTGGGTTGCGTACGACAACAAACACTTCCCACGCTTGAGCCGGTCGAGTAATGACCTGCCAACGTAGTGTGATGGTCACCGTCTGACCGGGAGCAGGCGCTGGTGAGACATCGCTGTCGATGAGCAAAATCCCGCCGCCGGAGGTTTTTTCGACAAATACCTCATTATGCGTGACCGCAAGAGGTGTCTCGGTAGCCGCAAGGGCGGGCATGTCAAAACGGAATGACGGTCCAATCTGTGCGGCCCAGATAATCATTGATGTGCTGGCACCAATCAGTGCAATACCGAGGAGCATGACGGGGTGCAACCGTGCGCCGACGCCACGGATGAAGCCGGCTGCGAGAATGATGCTGGCAATCGGCCAGATCATGATGACGAGACGACTTTGCCACGCGACGGCACCCACGGTCATGCCGAGACTGATCAACCACACGAATGCACCCACAATGAGTGCGCCGCTCATCCACCAAATGTCGCGAGGGCGAGGTGTGTGACGCAGACGCAGCCCGATGCCGAAGATGCAGATGATGTTTATGGTTGCACCAATCACATACCACCAATCGGGCATTGGCAGACTCATCCAGCCAAAAATACCCCACATCGAACGTATCACCTGTTGAATCAACTGTTGCCACGTGTTGATTGCCCACAGGTCGATGGCCCCGCTTGCATATGTCTGTTGAAAAAGCTCATACCCGAGTACGTCGCCATAGAGCGTGTAGTTGCGCCAAAACCACCAACCACTGCTTAGGGCTACCACGGCGCTTGCGACCAAGAATCCTTGCCAGCGCACATGACCACGCAGTGCCTGCCAGCTACTCCACAGAATCAGTGGCAACAAGATGACCGCACTAAACTTGGTGATGATGGCCAACCCCAGCCAAATGCCCAGCCATAGCATGTCGCGGCGACGTGTTACGGTGATGCTCTGATAGATTGCCATGCTGCTGAAGAGCATTAACAACGCATCGTTGCTCATAGTGCTGCCGACGATGGCTGTTTGCGGTGTGATGACAAGCAGCGCCACGGCAGTTAATGCAATGTCGGGGGTGGTGATGCGCTGGGCTATCAGCCAGACCACGCCGACAGCGATGGTGATGAATACAGCCGAGAGCATGCGCATGATGCGCCAGGCGAGGATGGTGCCTTGCCACGGCCATAGCTCACGCGTGCCGTGAATCAAGGCTTGGCCATCACTGCCGTTGTTCCACACAAATGTCGGATTGATCGATTGCGGCACCCATTCGTTGTGGTCAATCCACGGGTAGGTGACAAGAGCGGCGATGACGTATGCCAGCGGGGGTTGATGCCCTTCGCCGGGGACGTCACTCCGACACGGATCGGCACACTGCACGGGTAAACGTTGGTTGACTGCCACAAAACGCGCATAGTCCATGTGAGCGGGCTCGTCGGGAGCTTCGCCGAGTGGGTTGCGTAACGCCAGCATGCTGCTGTTGACGAATAACACCGTCAGCATGCTGAAGAGCACAATAAAATAGATGCGCGTCATATGTGTGTTCATTTAGACGAATTGCTCCAAGAAGCGCTCATCGCCACTGAAGAACCAGCGAATGTCGTCGATGCCGTGACGCAACATGGTAATGCGCTCGGGTCCCATGCCGAAGGCAAAGCCACTGTGGATGGCTGGGTCATACCCGCCGTTGCGCAAGACATCGGGATGAACCATGCCAGCGCCCGAGATTTCGAGCCACCCAGTGTGCTTGCAGACGCGACAACCGTCACCCTTGCACAAGAAGCACTCGACGTCGAGTTCGACGCTCGGCTCAGTAAACGGGAAGTAGCTCGGGCGGAAGCGTGTTTTGGTGCCTGATCCGTATAATCGCTCTGCAAAGCCAATTAAAGTGCCCTTGAGGTCGGAGAAGGTGATATTCTGACCGACGGCAATGCCCTCAACCTGATGAAACATCATTTCGTGGCGGGTGGTAACTTGCTCATAGCGGTAACACTTGCCTGGCAAAATGACGCGTACCGGGTTGGGCGCATGTGCACGCATGGCATGGATTTGGCCGGGTGAGGTGTGTGTGCGCAACAAGACCTTTTCGGCGCCAGCTGGTGTGTCAATATAGAAGGTGTCCCACATGTCGCGGGCTGGGTGATCGGCTGGGATATTGAGGAGCTCGAAGTTGAGCGTGTCGGTCTCGACCTCGGGGCTCTCCCAGACTTGGAAGCCCATTTCGGCGAAGATGCCGTCGATCATGCGCAAGACGCGCGTACTCGGGTGGAGCCGACCGACCACCGTGGGGCGACCAGGGAGGGTGACGTCCACCGCCTCGCGCGTGAATGCGTCGTTTTGGGCGGCACTGTTAATCACGGTCTCGCGTTCGCTGAGGGCGCTCTCGAGCGTGCCACGAACTGCATTGAAGCGTTGACCGGCGGCTGGGCGTTGGTCGGCAGGCAGGGTGCCGAGTTCACGGCTCAGTTTGGCGATAGCGCCTTGTTTGCCCAAGTAGCTGCTCTTCCATTCAGCCAGCGCCTCAACACTGCTGATGGTAGGGAGCGTGCTGAGGGCATCCTGCTCGATGTGGGCGAGTTGATCGATGATACTCACAGATGACTACCTCCATGATTGGCCGGATGGCACAACAAAAATCCACGCCATCGTCAGGGACGATGCGTGGCTCGTGGTACCACCCTGCTTCCGTTGTGGTGTAGCCACAACGCTCGATCCCGATAACGGTGGGTACCGGTCCAGCCTACACATACCTGCGTACTTCAGTGGACTGCTCAGAAGGGAACTTCGGGCTATTCGTGCGGCGCCGACTCACAGTCGCTGATCGGCACTCCCTGGACGTCGTAATAACCGTACTCGCTTCGTCATCGCATTATTGAATTGTTCCTATTATAGCAAAAAACGATCCCACGCGAGTGCTACTTGTCGGCAAGGCGTTGGCGTTGCGCCTCGAAGAGCATAATGGTCGTTGCCATGGCTGCATTGAGTGACTCAATCCCGGGGCGCATCGGGATATGCACATAGTGCTGTGTGGCACTGCGCGCTACGGTACCAAGGCCACGGGCTTCGTTACCCACGATAAGTGCACTTGGCTGGCGCCAGTTGATGGCGGTGTGTGGTTGACTGATCGTGCCACCGTCTGCCGCATAAATGACGACGCCGTGCACCTGCTGTGTGATGTGATCCCAGGTCATATCGGTGCGAAGGGGGACGCGCATGATACTGCCCATGCTGGCACGGACTGTCTTGGGTGCAAATGCATCGACGCAGCCAACGCTGCAGTAGATGGCATCGACACCAACGGCATCGGCGCTACGAATGATGGTGCCTAGATTGCCGGGATCTTGGATTTCGTCACAGATAACCACTAGGTGCTGGGACGTAATCGGTAATTCAGGCCATCGTGCAACCGCTACTACGCCTTGAGGGGAGTTTGTGTCACTGACCGCTTTGATGACCGCCGCCGTAGTCGGACTCTGGGGGATGTTGTTGGCAGCGATCGTCTGCAAAAGCGCATGCCCGGCCGCGGTTTGTTGGAGTTGTTCGGGGTCGTAAAGCACAAAGTGCGGTGTGTGCTGGCTGGCAAGGAGGTCACCGACCAAACGTACGCCCTCAAGCACAAACATCCGCTCACTACGACGCAACGAACGATCGTCACGGAGTGAGCGGATGAAGCGTACCTGCGGATTAGCAGTACTTTGAATCACGGGTCCTACTTGGAGATCTGGGCGACAATCTGACGGAATGCGTCCATATCGCGCACGGCCAAGTCGGCCAACATCTTGCGGTCAATGAGAATGCCGGCATTCTTCAGGCCATGCATCAAGCGGCTGTATGACAAGCCACACATGCGGGCTGCTGCGTTGATACGCACAATCCACAAGCGACGGAAGTCGCGCTTACGAGCGCGGCGGTCGCGGAATGCGTATGACAACGCCTTCATGACGGTCTGCTTAGCGACTGCGTAGCGGCGACTGCGGCTACCCTGGTAACCCTTTGCCTGCAAGAGCAGTTTGGTGTGGCGCTTGCGCGCCATCATTCCACGTTTTACACGAGCCATGGTCTACTTTTCTCCCTCTGTCGAGTTGTCTCTTAGTGAATGACTAGCCACGAACGCACAGACGTTATTAACGTGCGTGCTTCTTGCGGTACGGCAAACCACGAAGCACACGCTCAACAGTTGTCTCGTGTACTGCCTGCATGCGATCAAGCTTCTGCAATAATCGCGTTGACTTGCGGCGACGGAAGTGGCCACGTTGCCCCATGGCACTGACCAGCTTGCCCGATCCAGTAAAGGTAAAGCGCTTGGCCGTACCCTTGTGGGTCTTCATCTTTGGCATGATTCCTATTCCTCTTCTGCTTCCTTTGTATCAGCAACCGGGCCGGCGGGAACATTGGTTGCCGGCTTCGGTGCGGGGCTGGCTGATTTGCCGCCCTGTTGACGTGCTTTGGCACCTG
>VGPG01000084.1 GCA_016875555.1 Chloroflexota bacterium
TTGCAAATACGGGCTTTTCCCAATAGACTCATCCATGCGAAAAGCCCGTATTTGCTGCAACATGCGTATAACCCAGTTGAATGGTGTGAATGGGGCACAGATGCCATCACAACCGCACGCGAATCAAATCGACCAATTCTGCTCAGTATTGGGTACTCAGCGTGCCATTGGTGTCATGTGATGGAGCATGAGTCATTTAGTGATGAGAGTATAGCCGCACTAATGAATGCATACTTCGTATGCATCAAAGTTGACCGTGAAGAACGCCCTGACATTGATGCCATATATATGACAGCCGTACAACGCATGACTGGGCATGGTGGATGGCCAATGACAATGTTCCTTACGCCGGAGGGTGACCCTTTTTATGGAGGCACCTACTATCCACCAGAAGACAGAGGGCGCATGCCCGGATTTAGGCGAGTGTTGCAATCCGTGCATACGGCGTGGCTTGATCGCGAGGCGCAGCTACGCACAGCGGCAGCAGATATGCGCAATGAAATACAAGCTATGCTCGGTGTACCAGCTGCATCACTCACAATCACTGAACAACTCATCAGTAATGCGCTACAACAACTGTCGCTTGATTTTGATGCGAGTTACGGCGGCTTCGGAAATGCACCAAAGTTTCCGCCAGCGATTACCATATCATTCCTACTTCGCCATCATCAACGAACGCATTCAGCACAATCGTTACAAATGGCGACACACACATTGGACGCGATGGCCAATAGTGGACTCTACGATCAGCTAGGTGGGGGATTTCATCGTTACAGTGTTGATGGTGAGTGGCAAGTCCCACATTTCGAAAAGATGTTGTACGATAACGGGCTATTAATAACCGCATATGCAGAAGCATTTCAAGTGACGCGCAACCCGATGTACGCTCGTATCTGCGATGAAACAATTACATGGGCGTTCCGTGAGATGCAACACACAGATGGAGGGTTTTATTCTGCACTCGATGCAGACTCGGATGGTGAAGAAGGCACTTTCTACGTATGGAGCGCATCAGAACTAGACAATCTCCTCGAAGACGATGCTGGAACGGTACGAAGTTTTTATAAGGTTGATAAATCACCAAACTTCGAACACCAATACGTCCTGCAGCGCCGAGGTGATATGAGCACATTTGCGACACAGATTCAGACCGATGAACACGCGCTCCATCGCGTGATTGCACGTGCAAACGATGTACTTATACGTGCACGGAACAAACGCACCCGGCCTCACTGTGATACCAAGATCATTGCATCATGGAATGGGTTGATGATCGCAGGACTAGCAACGGCAGGGCGCTATATTGGCCAAATAGCCTGGCTTGATGCAGCTCAGAAGGCGCTTGACTTTGTACGTACCCAGATGTCACACCACGATCTACTCTATCGTATCTGGAAAGACGGGGATCGAGGACAAACCATTGGGTTTTTGGATGATTATGCAAACGTGGCAGATGCGGCGCTCCAACTCTATACAGCAAATGGCGAGCCCCGAAACCTCGAATTTGCAACAAATCTTGCACGACAGATTGTGACACGATTTTATGTAGAGTCCGAACAACGATTGTATGATACTTCTGATTTACACGAACAACTAATCGTGCGTCCCGCAGAACGCACCGATAATGCAACGCCGAGTGGCACCGCCACGGCGATAGATGTTCTACAACGATTAAGTGTCATTCATGATGAGCCGTATTTTGCGTTGATAGCAGAACAACTGTTAGCACGCTACGCTCAACTTGTTGAACGTTGGCCAAATGGGTTTGGTCGTATTCTTGCAGCCATGGAACGATCAGTCACCCCCAGCACAGAGATTGTTATTGTGGGCAATGGTACACTCGCTGCTACTGTACATGCGTCTGCGGTATTTACTGATGTGATTGTATATGCGGCAAGTAATCCAGAATTAACATTATGTCAAAATAAGCAGGCAATCCAAGGCAAGCAAACGGTTTATGTATGCCGCAATTATACGTGTGAATCTCCTGCTACGAACCATACTGAACTACTGCAACGTTTACGCAGAGACTGATTACGAGACATCAACTAGAGGCCACACAAACGAAACTTCAAATGTATTGGTGTGCCACTGTACAGTAAAGTAGTGCTGTCGCAGAATCTCATCAATATCCGTCTGGAACATGTGTGCCACTATGTCTGCACAGATTCCCAGACCTAGTCCGCTCCCTGTCGTTGTCATGGATGATGTGACTAATGCTTGTGTATTGCGGCCTGTAAGATGATTCAACAACTGCTGATGCTCTTCGGTGATAGCATTAGACACAACAAATTGAACCATATCGTCCATTGTGCAGAAATGTGAGATGCGTATCATGATCTCTTTACCATGAGCATAACGAACGGCATTATTGACGAGGTTGTATAACAAACGATCTAGCGCAGCAAGTTCAATCACTGAATCGGCTATATATCCATGGACACTACTACTACACGTTACCGGTGCTGATTCACCCGTTGCAATTCGATACTGTATATCACGCCAATGGGTCACAATGGACTCTAAGGATTGTGGAAGAAACAGCTCATCACGCGTATAACGAATTCTGTCCAAATCTGAAATTGCAGTACGCAGCATTTTTGCGTGATCGTTTGCCAGAAGTACCATTTGAGGTATATCTTGAGCCTGTAAATCGCCAGATTCGGCTAGTTGTAAATAGAGGCTAAGAGAAGCAAGTGCACCACCGCGCAAATCGTGAATGACGCGATGCACTCTTGTGCTATCAATTAAGGTTTGATTCGGTACGACATCGTGTAACGCGCCAATTATTTGACTCCATTTTGCGGTGAGTACAAATGTTTGCAACCGACGCTCGGCCATAGTTGTTGGAAAATCGGGGTTGTCAAGCCAGGGACGCAACAGAAAGGTTAATTCGACCAGGTGTCGGTATAACTTACGAATAGCTCGTCGAGCACGGAGTGGAACGTCGTACAACGATAACTCGATGTCTTGCGCATGATAGCGACTACGACGCAAAACCGGTATAAGACGTTGATACTTTTGTAATTGACCATTGACCACTGGTAATGACTGCATATCACCTCATATGATAAGGTGCGCCACCGCCACAGTGATATCAGAGAAACAATGATCTACATAGGGTGGAATGATGTCCGGTGATGCAGCATGCGATATATATACCGTCTGCATACCGATTGCTTTCGCATAACTGAGATTATGTAGTGTGTCTTCAAATAGCACAGCATCGTGAGCACTACTCGACATTATTTCTAACGCAATTTGGTATGCATCTGGATGTGGTTTTGGATGAAATTGCATGGCACGAATATCAACAATAGGAAAATTTAACGCATTAAAGCCTAACTTGCGCAAAATGGACGTCGCGTGTTCGAGTGGGGAGTTAGTAAATACTCCCCACGGATAACCACATGATTCTAGATGTGAAACGAGCGTGAGATTAGGGCTGATGTATTGTGCAGCATCTATGTTATGGACATCAGCAAGATACGACTCAACATCAACCTCATGATGCGTTTGTAGACCGCGCAGGGTAGTACCATACCGCTCAAAATAGTGTTGGCGTAATGATTTAGCCTGATCGATAGGAAGACCAGATATTCGCGCAACGTAGTCATTCATGCGGTGTTCAAGTGCTTCAGTAATGCCTGCATCCGCTGGATACATTGTGTTATCGAGATCAAAGAGATATGCTGGCATGCGTCTACTTTGCTATTGTGATACAAACGATGTGTCAAATGCATCTTGGAGAGGTAACTCAGCATTTATTAAGTTCATCTGCTGCAAGAGCGTATATGTGTTCTGCCAGTTTGATACCTGTATGACGCCGAGATTCTCAGGTTGCCAAAGCCGTACTGTCTCTTTTAGTATGGCCACACCGAGATTCGGATCAACGCGTTTCGCTTCCGGAATCGCAGTTACTGCGACTTTGAATGCTGCATCGGGATCTTGATTGACGCGATTCATGCCACGCAACATTGCACGGGTGAATTTTTCAACTAGCGCTCGGTCAGTCGAGAGTGTTTGCTCGCTCACAATCAGATGATCCGACGCAAGAGGATAGAGTTCGCTGACAGCAAGTACATTGACATCAACGCCTGCATTCCGAAGCTGGATAGGCTCATTGTTGACGTATCCACTGACCACATCGACATTATCTTCACGGAGTGCGACAACCTGCGTAAAGCCAATTTCTTGAATACGCACATCATCTTCAGTCAAATTACCAGCACGAAGAATGGCCTGTAACCCGATGTAACTTGCACCAAAACGACCTGGGATGCCGATTGATTTTCCACGTAAATCGTCAAGAGAAGTAATTCCAGTATTCGATTTACTGATAAATCCAATTGGAAACGACTGTGTAGTGGCCATTACCGCTTTGACTGGTAATCCTTTGCTGCGGGCTAACAAGATGGAGTCTGCGCTGGCCAGCGCAAATGTGATTTGATTGTTTGTTGCGATACGTTGGACAACATCATTTTCGAAGTTATAGTCAAAGGTCACGGAGAGTCCTTCATCAGCGAAGTATCCCTCTTGATCGGCAACGTAGAAGTGCGCAAACTGTACATTAGGGATAAACGGCATACCAACAACGATCGGTCGCAATTCGGAGGTAGGTTGAACAGCGGTAGCACAACCACTCAATACAAAGAGGCAAATCATCACAAGAACTATATGTAATCGAACGC
Source organism: Chloroflexota bacterium (assembly GCA_016875555.1). Taxonomy (GTDB): domain Bacteria; phylum Chloroflexota; class Chloroflexia; order Chloroflexales; family Roseiflexaceae; genus UBA965. Next base: position 4,692 of record VGPG01000084.1, read on the forward strand.
GCATTGCTCAACATCCTTACACTAATTGAGTGACCTTGTTTGTACGTATTATAGACGATTTACGATGTACCATCAGCAACTGATTCGCCATATTGTGTAAAAACCGTAAGCAATAAATGCATAAACAATGTTATGACAATCAATATAATGATGGCCACAAAGACTAACGTCGTATCAAAGAGACCACGTGCAATGTTAATTAGTGCACCAAGTCCATCTCGGCCACCCAAAAATTCACCGACCACGGCACCTGTAGTTGCGAGGGCCATGCTTGTCCGCATACCACTCAATACTACAGGGAGTGCTTGATACAATTCTACATGCCGTAACGTCTGCCATGCCGTTGCACCATTGAGATGTGCAACTTCGCGCAGTTCTGGCGCAATACGAGCTAGAGCGGTGTATGTTGCTGAATAGATCGGAAAAAAGGTGATAATCGTAGCAACGCACACTCTCGCCCAATAAGTCTCTGGAATCCAGATCAAAAAAAGCGGTGCAAGCGCAATGACCGGAATTGCTTGACTGCTTGTGAGCACCCATGCAAAGGACGTGCGTAGTACAGTGACATGATAGAACAGCCATGCAACAACGACGCCACACAGCGTACCGTTAAGGAGTCCATGTACGGACACAACTGCTGTGATAGCAGTGTGTTGGTAGATAATCGGCTGCTGCATTTCTTGCCACAGACGCATGGCAATTATTGATGGTGCAGGTAGCAAGAACTCAGGTAATTGAAAAAGCACGACAGCACATTCCCACACGATAAGAATGAGAAGTGCTGTTCGAAATGCGTTCATGAAAATACTCAATTTGCTAGGAACCGCGGAATCGACGCATCAAAACCGACACTGGAAAAAGGACAACTGCGTTGAATATGCGCTTGAATCGCCTCGGTTGTTGCATCAAACGCCATACCCATTTGAGGCCCATTGTATGCATCCAAGCCGGGGCTGGTGGAACTATACCGACGATTTCGTCGAAAGTGCCACCGACCCCTATGGCAAGCGGGACATTGATAAGGGTTTGATTACGCGCTATCCAGAGATCTTGTGCTGGATGACCATACGCTACAAACAAAATATCGGGGTTCGCATCAAGAATTTGTTGACGTACATACGGTTCTTCGATGATACTTGGAGAACCCGCATAACAACCAGCAATCTGAAGACCGGCATACCGATGACGGAGCACCTGAGCAGCCTTTTCTGCCACTCCTGGTGCAGCACCAAGAAAGAAGATTCGCCAACCCCGAATGACGGCTTGCTTAGCAAGCCGTTCAACGAGTGCGACTCCAGTCACTCGCTCACGAAGAGGTGTGCCTAGCCAGCGTGCGGCCAAGAGAATACCCATGCCATCGGCAGTAGCCAGTGACGCATCGTTGAGCACTTGCATGAAGCGCTGATCTCGTTGGGCCTCCATGACAAACTCGGGATTGACTGTCACCACTTGGTGCAGTTGCCCATCGTTCATCAGGGAATCAATGTATTTCACCGCTTCTTGCTCGGTGACATCATCAATTGGCACGCCCAGAATAACTATACGCTTCATGGCAATTCTCGTTACACGATACGCGATACGATTGCAGCACCAACGCTTTTTGTGTCGGACACAGGTGCGCCCTTCGCCGCCACATCACCAGTGACAATACCTGCCTCAAGGGTGGCATAGACTGCGTTCTCGACAGCCTGTGCTTCGGCTTCAAGACCGAGTGAATGACGCAAGAGAAGCGCAACACTCAAAATGGTGGCCATCGGGTTGGCAATGCCCTTACCGGCAATATCGGGAGCCGAGCCATGGATTGGCTCGTACAGCCCCATGCGGGTAGGACCACCACTATCAGCACCCAACGATGCAGAAGGTAGCATACCCATCGACCCAGCGAGTTGTGAGGCTTCGTCGGTCAAAATATCACCGAACATGTTCTCAGTGACAATCACATCAAAATCAGCGGGACGTCGGATGAGGTGCATGGCACATGCGTCAACCAACATGTGCTCAAGCACGACGTCAGGGAACTCGTCAGCCATTACGCGCGCAGTCGTCGCACGCCACAAGCGTGAGGTCTCAAGCACGTTGGCTTTGTCGACAGAGACCAACTTCTTTTTGCGACCACGGGCGATGGTGGCTGCAGCGCGAATGATACGCTCGACTTCACCGGTGGTATAGACACAGGTATCGATGACGATTTCACCGGACTCATGGGGCGAGCGTTTCTTTTCGCCGAAATAAATACCGCCGGTCAATTCACGCACCACCACCATGTCGACATCTTTGAGGAGCTCAGGGCGAAGTGGTGAGGCGGCCAGCAACTGCTCATGAATGGTCACAGGCCGTAAGTTAGCAAATAAGCCGAGCGTCTTGCGTATGCCGAGTAACCCCTGCTCAGGACGGACTTTGGCAGCCGGGTTATCCCACTTGGGGCCACCAACGGCACCGAGGAGCACCGCATGAGCACTCGTGCAGGCATCAATAGTCTCTTGTGGCAGTGCGGTACCATGGGCGTCGATGGCACAGCCACCGAGCAAGGCGGTGCGAATCTCAAATGTGTGGCCATAGACTTCACCCACACGATGAAGGACTGCGACTGCCTCAGCAATCACCTCTGGCCCAATGCCATCTCCGGGGAGTGTGGTAATAATTGCGTTCATATAAGTCCCATCGTGTTGACACGTGGTGCACGTGCAGTTTCGAATTGTGAGACATCTGCATCTGCTGATGCCAAAAAGCCCAGTTGATCGACGCCGTTGAGTACGCAGTACTTGGCAAATGGTTCAATCGGGAAGTTGATGCTCTCACCGTCTGGTAGAGTAATTGACTGATTCTCAAGATCGACTGAGACCGTGGCATGCCCAGGATTCTTGGCATCCTCTTCAACGAGATAGTTGTAGACGTTCTCAGGGATAACAATGGGCAACACGCCGTTTTTGAGGGCGTTGTTTTGGAAGATGTCGGCAAAGTAGGTGCTCAACACTGCCTTGAAGCCGAATCCCTGCAAGGCCCACGGCGCATGCTCGCGTGATGAGCCACAGCCAAAGTTGTTGCCGGCAACCAGCACCTCAACACCCTTGGCGAATGGTTGATTCAACACAAAATCGGGATTCGGGTTGCCGTCGTTATCATAGCGCCAATCTGCGAATAAACTATCGCCGAGACCTGCCTTGTTGGTGGTCTTGAGGAATCGGGCAGGAATAATCTGGTCGGTATCGACGTTTTCGACTGGGAGCACGGCATAGCGTGCTTGATATGGCACAAACTTGTCCATTTATTCACCTCTCTCTGCGAGCACATCCATCAGCGTGCGATGGCGCACTGCATCTCCTACTACACTTACCCCAGCATTCATCAGCACGAGGCCGATTGTGCCGCGCCAAAACCACGACTGCGCGTTGCTTTTGCGCGACACGGCATCACCGGCAATGCTGAATCCGAGACCAATGAGCATTAATCCAAGTGGCGCTTTGAGGAGCCACTGTGACCGATGATCACTACGAGAGGATTTCACGTGGGTCACTGACTACCCCCTTGATGGCACTCGCTGCTGCGGTCAGAGGGCTAGCCAAGAATGTACGCCCGCCCTTGCCTTGACGTCCTTCGAAGTTACGATTGCTGGTTGAAACGGCGTATTGGCCAGGGCTGAGTTGGTCACCGTTCATGGCAATACACATTGAACACCCGGCCTCACGCCACTCGGCACCGGCCTGACGGAAGATGTCAGCCAAACCCTCTTGTTCGGCTTGTTTCTTAACTTGTTGTGAGCCAGGCACCACCATGACGCGCACACCGTCAGCAACCTTGCGGTTCTTGAAGACTTCGGCGGCCAAACGCAAATCTGAGATGCGCGAGTTGGTGCAACTGCCGATAAAGACGACATCGACCTTTTTGCCCAACAGGGACTGGCCCTGTTGCAAATCCATGTACTTCAACGCCTTCTCGAGGCCAGCTTTGGACTGATCATCGTGCATATCGGACACGGTCGGTACGGTTGCGGTAATCGCCATACCCATCCCCGGGTTGGTGCCGTAGGTAATCATGGGCACGAGCGTATTGGCATCGAGCTCAACGACGGCATCGTACTTGGCGCCCGGGTCTGTCTTGAGGGTTGACCAGTCGGCGACGGCGGCATCCCAGTCGGCACCTTGTGGGGCACGTGGGCGGCCCTTGATGTAGTTGAACGTGACGTCGTCGGGAGCGATCAGACCAGCGCGAGCACCACCTTCGATTGACATGTTACAGATGGTCATGCGCTCTTCCATGCTCAATGCACGAATCGCTTCGCCGGTGTATTCGACGACGTAGCCGGTCCCACCACCGACGCCGATTTTGGCGATGATGGCAAGAATAATATCTTTAGCGCTGACACCAGGCGTAAGCCGGCCGTTCACGCGGATTTCCATGGTTTTGGGCTTGCTTTGGAGCAAGCATTGGGTGGCCAACACGTGACCGACCTCGGATGTACCGATACCGAAGGCAAGAGCACCGAATGCGCCATGTGTACTCGTGTGACTGTCACCACAGACGATGGTCATACCGGGCTGGGTCAAGCCCTGCTCGGGTCCAATGACATGGACGATGCCTTGGTTTTCGGTACCGAGGGCAAACAAGGGAATACCAAAATCGCGACAGTTGGTCTCGAGTTGGGTCAACTGCGCTTGAGCTTGTACATCTTGCACGGGAATAATCCCGTTGGCGTCGCGCGGCGTCGTCGGCGTAGAGTGGTCCATCGTGGCGATAGTCTGCTCAGGGCGGCGTACGTTGAGGCCACGCTGACGAAGCTCCGAAAACGCTTGTGGTGAGGTCACTTCGTGCACTAAATGTAAGTCGATATAGAGAATAGCTGGCGTCAACGGTGTTTCTGGACGAACCATGTGACGATTCCAGATTTTTTCAAACAGTGTTTGGGGTGCAGATGACATTTCAGGCTCCTCAACTACAGAACGAACACGACAGGCAGTGCTCCGGTACGGCAGCACTGCCTGTCATTATGAGTATTATACGTAATCCAACCAGCCGTGCTTGTCATCGGCTTTGCCATCGAACAAGCCGAAGAAGCGCTCTTGGACGGCTGCCGTGATTTCGCCACGCTGACCATTACCGACAAGCATCTTGTCGACTGAACGGATTGGCGTCACTTCAGCGGCAGTACCCGCAAAGAACAACTCGTCGGCGATGTAGAGCACTTCGCGTTGCATCTCTTGCTCGCGTACCTCGATCTTGAGGTCCTTGGCGATGGTCATGATGGCGTCGCGGGTAATACCAGGCAAAATGTTGTTGGTGACCGGTGGAGTGTACATGACACCATCACGCACCACGAACAAGTTCATGCCCGACCCTTCGGCCACATTGCCCTTGGTGTCAAGGGCGATACCCTCGTTATAGCCGTTGCGCAAGGCTTCATTCTTGATCAAGTATGACGACAAGTAGTTACCACCGGCCTTGGCCATGGTTGGGATAGTGTTGGCGGCCAAGCGATTCCATGATGAAACCATTACGTCAACGCCGTTCTTGAGGCCATCAGCGCCGAGGTAAGCGCCCCACTCAACGGCTGCAACCATGGTCTCGATGGGGTTATTCTTGCCATCAAGGCCGAGTGGTCCTTCGCCACGCCATACGAGCGGACGCAAGTATGAGTTGGTGAAACCGTTGGCCTTGATGACATCGCGACACGCCTGCGAGATTTGCTCTGGCGTGAATGGAATCTCCATACCGTAGATCTTACAGGAGTCCCATAGGCGGCGAATGTGAGGTCCTAGACGAAAAATCGCCGTACCTTTAGGGGTTGGATATGAGCGAATCCCCTCAAAGATTGATGAACCATAATGCAATGCATGCGTCATCACATGCACGTTGGCCTGCTCCCACGGAATCATCTGACCCTTGAACCAAATGTGTTTCGGTGCCATCCTGCAAACTCCTTCGTTACGTCACCACGTGCGATAGAAACCCACTCACACACCAGACTATCAGGCGCAACACTGCCGACTGATAGTTATAGCATAGCACACGAATTTATCGTGTGAATGTTGCATTATGTCGAACAATCGCTAATTCAAGCGAATCCCAGAGCGCTTGCCAACTGGCTTCAAGAATGTTTTCGGAACAACCAACAGTAGTCCAACGGTCTTCGCCACGCGCTGACTCAATCAAGACACGTGGCCGCGCCGCGGTACCGAGGTGCTCGTCGACAATGCGCACCTTGTAGTCAGCGAGGACCACATCGGCCAGCAGCGGATACGTCGGTAATAACGCTTTGCGAATCGCACGGTCGAGGGCATTGACAGG
>VGPG01000085.1 GCA_016875555.1 Chloroflexota bacterium
TGTCGATGATGGCCGTGAGTCCAGTAATTTGCTCAAGCAAACGCACAAAAACGATAAGCTCAACAGGTGATGAGTTGCCAAGGTTGTACACATCAAACGGTGTGCGGTCATGCAGGGCAGCAATTACCCCGGCCACGATATCCGCAACATACGTCCAATCGCGGTAGACGCCCTCACCACCATTAAACAGCGTCACCGGCAACCCATGACGCATCTTGTCAACGAACAGACTCGGCGTCATGTCGGGGCGACCACGTGGACCATAGACGGTAAAAAAGCGTAGTACACGCGTGGGCACGCCATATTGATAATGGTAAGTATACGCTAATAATTCGGCGGCCCGTTTGGTGGCCGCATACGGCGACAAGGGGCGGTCAGCACTTTGTGACTCGTGCCACGGCGTGGGTAATGCGCCATACACCGATGACGTTGATGCCATCGCCAAGCCACTGACTGCATATTGACGGGCCAAATCAAGGACGTGCATGGTGGCACGCACGTTGACTTCTTCGTAGAGCAACGGATGTTGAACCGAATAGCGCGGTCCTGCCATGGCGGCTAGGTGGGCAATGTGCGTTGGACGATACTCTTCGAACAGACGCGCGAGTGCATCGCTATCACGAATATCACCGTCGACAAGTGTGAAGTGCGGGTGATTCATGGCCGCCAGCAAATGCCGTCGCTTGCGCGCCGGATCATAATAGTCGTTGAAGTTATCAAACGCCACCACCTGTTTGCCTTGCGCCAACAAGGCATCCACGACATGACTGCCGATGAACCCCGCACCACCGGTGACCAGATAGGTCATAACCGCTCCCCTTCGGATGACACCACGTGTGGTGCCACACCTGCCAACGCTACCACTGCTGCCACATGTACCGGCAAATAGTGGACCTGGAGATACTCAAAACACTCATGTGCGGCCACTGCCACCAGACTACCACAGGCACCAATGGCAAGCCAGCGCACCAATCCAGTGTGTTGGATTGCGTTTACTGTCCGTCGCCACTGCACAAACCACAGGCCGAGATAGGCCAACAAGCCAATCACACCCTGTTCAGCAGCAATCTGCATGTACGCGTTATGTGCATGGCCACGCGATATCCACCATGTATTATACGCAACGTCCACATAGGCGTTGGAGTAGTTCCCCACACCAATCCCGGTGAGTGGTGCTTTTTGCCACATCAACCAGCCAGCTTTGAATTGGGCGGCTCGCTCAACGGCTGCATAGACGTCAGGGCGTTGCTGGGCCTCGTCGCGTGGAATATCGGGCGCTGTGACAATTTGACTGGCACTGCCCAAACGTGGCCCTAGTGGTGCGGGAATCAGTTGCCAGCCGCCGGCCACTATGATGACGGCCCCAGCAACCACGATAACCACGCCGCGGCGCCACCATCCACCAATCAACCAGGCCATGACCAACAATCCGGCCGTAGCACCCAACCACCCGCCACGCGAGAACGACAATACCAGTGCGCACCACGTCACACCGAGCATGAGTACCATGAGCCAACGCCAACGCCACGCTGATTGCCACGCCCAAATCGTAACGGCAAGTAGCAACGGCCATGCGCCATTGAGATAGCCGGCAAACGAGTTTGGTTGGCCAATCGTACCAAACGAACGCGTAAAGGGGGTTCCTGGTATGCCAAATGCGGCAGGACCAATCCCCAACACGCTCTGATAGACGGCAAACAGCGCCGCGCCAAAAGGTGCAAGCAGCAACACCCACACAAGCAGTCGCACCTCACGCCAACTACGTGGTACGGCATACACGAGAAATCCGACGAAGAGTGCCACACCCCAACGGCGCATCTCGGCCACCGACTCACGCCAATCATAGAGTGTAAATGCGGCTGACAACGTCAACGCCGCCACGACTACGAGACGCATCAACGCAGTGTCATCCGTGCGCCATTGATGCCAGGAGTGTAACCGCCAATGCACGAGTAGCCCGATGACGAGCCCGAGCGTGGCCAACTGCGAATGACTGACGCCACCGAGTATCAGATAATCCTGCATCGGCACCGCGGCAACTGCGTAAGCAATTGCACACATCAAGACCGGCGTAACTGGCCAGGTCTCGGCACGCATCAGGCCAGCTCCCCACGCTTTTGTAACTCCTGACGAAACCACGGAATCGTCCGGTTCAGTCCCTCGTACACGTCAATGCGTGGTGCCCACCCTAGCACCGAACGTGCCCGTGTGATGTCGGGTTGTCGCACCTGTGGATCATCTTGGGTACGCATGTCGCGCCGTACGATGCCCGCCATATTGCCGGTCAGTTCGTTGATGACCTCGGCAAATTGCAATATCGTACGCTCTTGGGGGTTGCCGATGTTCACCGGCTCTACGTGATCGCTCAACAACAGACGATACACACCCTCGACCAGATCATCGACGTATTGGAACGAGCGCGTCTGACTGCCATCACCATACACGGTCAACGGCTCGCCACGCAAGGCTTGCTGAATGAAATTCGGTACCACGCGACCGTCGCGCAGGCGCATGCGTGGGCCGTAGGTGTTAAAGATGCGCACAATCCGCGTCTCGACACCATGTGAGCGATGATAGGCCATCGTCATTGCTTCAGCAAAGCGCTTGGCCTCGTCGTAGACACCACGTGGGCCGATGGGATTGACGTGGCCGTAGTATCCCTCTGATTGAGGGTGAATTTGTGGGTCACCATAGACTTCTGAGGTGGACGCCAACAAAAATCTCGCGTTCTTCTCTTTGGCAAGCCCGAGTGCTTTGTGCGTACCGAGAGCGCCGACTTTGAGTGTCTGAATCGGGAGTTCAAGGTAGTCAACCGGTGAGGCGGGTGAGGCAAAGTGCAACACCGCATCGAGCGGGCCATCGACGTAGATATAATCGGTCACGTCGTGCTTCATGAAGCGAAAGCGTTCGTGGCCAAATAAATGTGCAATATTGTCAGCATTGCCGGTAATCAGATTGTCCATGGCGATAACGGTATGACCCTCCGCCAAAAATCGATCGCTCAGATGCGACCCCAAAAATCCTGCTCCACCCGTGATTAACACGCGCATAAATCAATCCTTATGTCAACAATTTAATAGGCGCCACGCCCCGATAGTACCGTCGGAATGGTTTGGGCCATGATGCGCAAATCCATCAAGAACGACCAGTGTTCGACGTAGTAAATATCAAGCCGCACCATCTCTTCGAACGTGGTATCGCTGCGACCTGAGACCTGCCACAATCCGGTTAGTCCGGGTTTGGCGGCAAGACGCCGTAAATGCCACGGTTGGTACTTGGCAACTTCATCGGGGGTTGCTGGACGCGGTCCTACCCAACTCATTTGTCCGATTACAATGTTCCAAAGCTGCGGAATTTCGTCGAGGCTGGTACGCCGCAAAAGCCGTCCAACCCGCGTCAAACGCGGATCGTTGCGCATCTTAAATATTGGGCCATCGGCTTCGTTCTGTTCGGCCAATTCGGCTTTCTTCTGTTCGGCATCAACCACCATGGTGCGGAACTTATAGACCTTGAAATGCTTGCCGTTTGTCCCGATACGCGTCTGCGCAAATAAGACGGGCCCGGGTGAATCGAGCTTAATCGCAACCATCACTACGGCCCAGATGACCAGCACGAACGGTGCCACCACGAGCGTGATGATAATATCCATCATGCGCTTGATGACCATGTTAAACCCACGAATAGAGACCTCGCGCAGACCGATCAGCGGGAGTCCATCAAATTCTGCGATGTCAACACGATCAAAACTCAGCTCAAGCAGATCGGGAACCATGCGAAAGTCAACATCGTGCGCACGACACACGTCAACAATACTCGGCAGTCGATGATGCTCACCAATTGGCAACGCGATAATCACGTGATCAATCATGTGTTCATGCAACACACTCTTGAGATCATCAATGGCACCCAAATAATGGAAATGCAACGGCTGTGCGCCTGGTTGCTCGCTGTTTTGGGGATCATGATCAGCCAAATATCCCACCAGCGCATACCCGAGATGTGGTCGAGCCACAATCCCGGTCATGACTGCACGACTGACGTCACCCCCGCCGATAACCAGATAGCGCTCACGATCAATCCCGCGCGACCACCGCACACGACGCACCAAGACGATGACCAGACGAACTAGTCCGAGTAGTAGCACCACCAACACGAAGGCGAAGGCGATGACCAAGCGTGAGTAGTAGAGGGGACGATACAAAAAGACGATGACAACCAATAAGGCGGCGGCAGTGGTCGTGCTATTGAAGATAATTCGCAAGTGCGCAGTCAAACCGGCATTCAACGGTAATCGGTACATCCCGCGTATACCGAATTGCACTTGAATGAGCAAGAGCAACAGAAAACCAATCGGGATAAACGCACTCCACGTCACGTAGAATTCACTCGGCACTTCGCGTACGAGTTCGCCAATGACACCCGGCCATACGACCAAGTAGCGCAACGCATAGGCCAGCGCCACACTAATCAAGATAACCAGGCTGTCTAGCGCAAAGAGCCCATACCATGACGCGTCAGTGTACCAACGTCGTTGTGATGTACGTAAAGGAGGGGTTGCGGTCACCTCAACGCTCCTGAACATTCAAACGGTGATGATGTGCCCCCATTATGGCACATAATCCTCTGTCCACGTAAGTGATGCCTTCTCAATGTACACAGTTTGCCCTATTTGGATGCCTTGTTTTAATAATTCTGCCGAAATCCCTGTTGCTTCAAGGACACGTTGTAAACGTGCCAGCGACTCAGACTGCGCAAAATTCGTCATCGACACCAAGCGCTCAATGCGTCGTCCACGCACGCGGAATCCGTTGACCTCTGGCGTAACCGTAAAGCGATACTCATCGGCATCGGGCAACGGCCACTCAAGCACTTCGGCACGCGGCGTGCGGTCAATCATGGATGGCTGTGTGGCGAGGAATGCGACCACCTGGCGGATGAGCGGCTCAAGCCCGGTGCGCGCTGCCGCCGATATCACAAAGACCGGACGACCCTCCGCTTTGAACTTGGGCAGATACTCATCAAGGTAGACCTGTGCATCCGGAATGTCAATTTTGTTGAGTGCGATAATCTGTGGGCGCTCGGCCAACTCCGGTCGATAGTGCACTAGCTCTTCGTTGATGCGCTGATAATCTAGCCACGGATCACGTTCATCAATGGCCGCCAAGTCTACCACGTGAATCAACACGCGCGTGCGCTCAATGTGACGCAAGAAGCTATGGCCCAAGCCGACGCCTCGATGGGCACCCTCGACAAGTCCAGGGATGTCGGCAACCACAAACGTATCATCACCATACGCCACCACGCCCAGATTGGGTTGTAGGGTGGTAAATGGATAATTGGCGATTTTGGGGCGAGCTGCACTAATCGCCGCAATCAACGACGATTTGCCCGCATTAGGAAAACCGACAAGGCCTACGTCAGCGAGCAACTTCAACTCAAGCTGAAGTTCTACTTTTTGACCGGGCTCACCGAGTTCGGCAATTCGTGGCGCCTGATTGGTGGAGGTGGTGAAATGTAGGTTACCCAGGCCACCTTTGCCACCACGTGCTGCTAACAGCTTTTGACCGGCTGCCACCAAATCAACCGTGTATGTCTTGCCTTCGATGGTCGCTTTGGCCTGCGTACCGAGCGGCACTTTGATAATTACATCATGGCCGTCACGCCCGTGGCGCCGCGCCGTACCACCGTTGCTCCCCGGTTCGGCTTGAAAACGATCCTTCTGACGGAACTGCAACAGCGTGTTGATACTTGGATCGGCCAGCAAATAGATATGCCCACCACGCCCGCCATCACCACCATCGGGACCGCCTCGCGGCACAAACTTTTCACGACGCATGGTTGCCATGCCATCGCCACCCGTCCCCGCGTGCAAAAAAATTGTCGCCTGATCAAAATAATCTTCGGTCATACCACCCATAATCTTGATAAAAATGCCAGCGCATGCGGCGCTGGCATTAAGGCACCGAGTCGGGCATACACTCACATTGCCCGACACTCAACCAACTATGCGGACTTGTTCTCGTCCTTGTCCTTACCGTCCTCATCCTTGACAGCCTTGCGGAATGCACTAATGCTACCGCCCAATGCTGATGCGATACCGGTGATGCGGCTTGCGCCGAACAGCAGGATGATGATGACCAAAATAATAATTAGCTCGGGTACACCAAGGCTCATGACGTTGTTCTCCTTCGCCGCTACACAAACTCGCGTACATCGGTATTATACCCGACCATCACTGACTGTCAACGACGCGCTACTCGTTGATAGACCGCTTGGGTGCGCCGGGCAGTCTCAAACCACGAAAAGCGCGCCGCCTGAGCCAGCCCACGCTGACGCAAATCGGCCCGCAAATCTGCATCATCGAGCACACGTCGCATCGCCGCTGCAAGTCCATCGATGTCATGCGGATCAACCTGTAGCGCCGCATCACCTACAATCTCGGGCAGACAACTGGCGTTACTCGCAATCACCGGCGTACCGCAGGCCATCGCCTCGAGCGGCGGCATACCAAAGCCCTCATACAGCGATGGGAAGACGAATGCACTGGCCGCGCCATACCACAAATGTTGTTCTTCTTGGGGGATATACCCAACAAACTTGAGCTTGTCGCCGAGTTGCAAGCGCTCCGCTTGCGCCAGAATCGGCTCGTACAGCCAACCTTTGCCTCCACCAATCAACAACGGCACATCGTACGTCTTGGCGACTTGGGCATAGGCATCCAACAAGCGTGGGATGTTTTTGCGCGGCTCGAGCGTGCCTAAATAGAACAAAAATCGCGCTGGGAGGCCACGCCGTTGACGAAAGGCCGCCAGCTCGCTTTCGCTAACTGGCACAAAACGGGCATCACAGGCGTTGTAGGTCACCGTCACCCGACTCGCATTGACGCCCAAATGCGTGACAATCTCGCGCTTGGCATGCTCCGATACGGTAAAAATATGGGCGGCACGCTTGGCTGAAACTCGAATCGCCCATGTAGTGTACATGCGATTGATGCGCCGGAACGTCTGTGGGAAGAGAAGCGGACTCAAATCATGAATCGTCACTACCGACGGCACCCGTGCCAATAGTGGCATCACGTTCAACACGCCATGGTACAAATCGGCACCATCCTTGGCCAATAATGCCGGTGCAATCAACTGCTCCCACGGGATGCGAATACGCGGGTTTATGGTGTCGAGTCGGCTTGGCCGCACGCTGAAGTTGCTCGGCAACCCTAATGCGGGCGCATCAACACCTTTGGTGGTGTATATCGTATATCGATTGCTGGTATCTATCTCGCCAAGATGCTCGAGCAATGACTCTACGTAGTGCGAGACACCAGCGCGACGGAAGTTGGCCGTATGCGCCAACAAATGCGCATTTATTGCAACATGCATAGGGCTAATCACTTACTGTCGTACGCTAGCGCACACTCGAAAACGGCATCGAATTATAGTGGGGAATCATACTAATCTCGTTACTCGGCCAATAGACGACCCACGCCTGGCCAATTAACCGATCAATTGACAACAAGCCCCACTCGCGTGAATCGCTACTGTTCTCGCGATTATCACCCATGACAAAGAACGAATCTTGTGCCACAATCACCGACGCATTGGCGCACACATCGTAACTCTGACAATACGTCGGTGCTCCCTGCAAGTAGGGCTCTGCGAGTTGTTGGCCATTCACAAATACTACGCCGTCACGCACAGAAACTTCGTCACCCGGCAAACCGATGATGCGTTTGATGTAATCCTTGGTGATATCGTTGGGATACTCAAAAACAACGATATCGCCGTATTTGGGCATACCAAATGGATAGATGATCTGGGGGGGCGCCGTGGGGTCAACGAGACGCATTGGCGCATTCATGTCGAAATGCGCATACGCAAGTTTATTGACCAGAATAAACTGGTTCTGGTGTAACGTGGGCTCCATGCTGATGCCCTCGATGACAAAATTCTGCAAGACACCGCGCACGAGAAAAAACAACAGAACCACAAACACCATAAGCTCTAGTAGTTCGCGGGCATATCGTGTGGGTTGTGCAGGCGCAGCCGGCACCGGCGCTACTTGCATGACACTGAGCTCAAGATATTGACGATCAGCATCACGTTGGTCACTTGGTTGCATGTACCATCCCCAAGACAGGCGCACGTCTTCACGCGTGCTCTCTTTTCCGCTTGTATCATAGCATACTACAACGTCAAACACGGTAATAATAATCGGGCACCGCACGCGGCGCATCACGTTCATCCGACGCATCACGATGCGCCCATACCAATCCGTGGGCGCCACATCCGGCGCATCACAATCATCCGACGCATCACGATGCGCCCATACCAATCCGTGGGCGCCACATCCGGCGCATCACGTTCATCAGACGCATCGCGATGCGTCTCTACCAATCCACGGGTGGCCATTTCCCGCGCATCGCGATGCGTCCATACCAATCCGTGGATACCCACAAATATGTCGGGCGCCAAACCGCCCCTCACTCTTCACTTTTCACCTAACCACTTTTCACTCAACCACCTTCCACTTTTCACTCAACCACTTTTCACTTCCCAAAAAAATGGTATACTCCTCACATAAACATATAACGTCGAATGACGGATACCGGAGAGTGCGGTGCACCATCACCGACACCGAAGGAGCAAATCGTGCGTTGCCCACGCCCGATGAATCTCTCAGGTCAACCAAACGGTATTCCGACGACCCTCTGGAGAGCCTCACGGCACCGACGGAGCAACCTGCTACCCGCAGGGCAACTCTCAGGTCAACGGACAGAGTTACGTGGCACTTGACACATTCGTGTGTCATGGAGCGACGTCATCTGGTTCGGTGTGTGCTCTTCAAGCGCCACTCCCCATACGATGTTGCTCCACTGCGTCGCAGGTGGAGTTTTTTGTTTTGTTGTGGAAAGTGAGCGAGCGATGAGCACCCCACTCTTGCGCACCACGCTGTACGATGACCATGTACGCCTGAATGCGCGTATGGTCGAGTTTGGCGGTTGGGAGATGCCCGTGCAGTACACCGGCATCATCGACGAACACCGCGCCGTGCGCGAGCGCGCCGGCATCTTCGACGTCAGTCACATGGGCGAGTTTTGGGTGACTGGCCCCGATTCTCTGGCTTTTTTGCAGTATGTCACCACCGCCGACGTCAGCCAACTGGGCATCGGCCAGGCCGGCTATGCCCTCTTCTGCCGCCCAGACGGCGGCGTGGTCGACGACCTGTTCATTTATCACCTCGACGTCGATCGTTACCTGCTGGTCGTCAATGCCTCGAACATCGCCAAAGACTGGGAGTGGATCAACCAGTTCGTCGGCAAATTCAGTGTGACCTTGACAAACGAATCAGATGCGACCGCCTTGATTGCCCTGCAAGGGCCACAGGCTGAGGCCGTGTTGCAACGCCACATCGGCCAACTGGCCATCGATTTGCCGTTCCACGGCGTCAGCAATGCCACATTCGATGGCAAATCAATTATCGTGGCCCGCACCGGCTACACCGGCGAGGATGGGTTTGAGGTGTTTAGTAGCAACGATGACGCCTCGGCTATCTGGCAGGCCTTAATTGGCAGTAGCGCGACCGCCTGTGGGCTCGGCGCGCGCGACAGCTTGCGCTTTGAGCCGTGTTTGGCGCTCTACGGCCACGAACTGAGCGACACCATCAACCCGTACGAGGCACGCCTCGGCTGGGCAGTCAAGTTGAACAAGGGCGAATTCGTCGGCAGTCAGGCCTTGACCGACCTCAAGAGCAACTTCAGCCGGCGCTTGGTGGCTTTTGAGGTGACTGGCAAGGGCATCGCTCGCGGCGACTACCCGGTGCAGGCCATCACTGGCGAACGCATCGGCCATGTCACCACCGGAATGCCGTCGCCGACCCTCGGCAAACCATTGGGCTTGGCACTGGTTGAGCGCGCCTACGCCGTCGAAGGCGGCGAGTTCGACGTGATTATCCGCGAAAAGCCCGTGCGCGCGGTGGTGGTCAAATACCCATTCTATCAATCTCGCTACAAGCGCCCGTAAAAACGCGGGAGCTTGAGTTTTTTGCATATCCCTACCGAGTAATTGTTCGTGCTGAAAGGAATCGTACCCATGTCATTCAAGACGCCTAGTGAGCTCAAGTACATCAAGTCACACGAGTGGATCAAAATCGAGGGCGACACCGCCACCATCGGCATCTCGGATTATGCCCAAGATTCGCTTGGCGACGTGGTGTATGTCGAGTTGCCCGATGTGGGGGCACGCTTTGGTGCCGGCGACGCCTTCGGCGCCGTTGAGTCGGTCAAGGCTTCGTCAGACCTGTATGTGCCGGCCGGCGGCGAAGTCATCGAGGTCAACACGGCTGCCACCGAGCAGACCGATTTGGTCAACACCGACCCCTACGGCAACGGCTGGTTGATCAAGATTAAGTTGAGTGGCGACCAGGGCGAGTTGCTCGATGCTGCCGCATACACCGCATTTGTGGATTCGATTAAGCACTAAGAAAGCGCGACGATGTCACATTTTATTTCGATTACCGATAGCGAGCGCGCCGAGATGCTCCAGGCGATTGGCGTCAACACCGTCGCCGATTTGTTTGAGGCAATCCCGAGCGACGTACGCTTTCCAACGCTGAACCTGCCCAAGTCACTCTCCGAGCTCGAGGTGCGACGCGAGTTGGGTCGCATGGCCAGCCAAAACGCCGGTGCCCACAGCCACAGCATCTTTTTGGGCGCAGGTGCCTACAACCACTTTGTGCCCAGTGCAGTCGATCAGATCTTGCGCCGCTCAGAGTTTTATACGGCCTATACGCCGTATCAGCCCGAGGTCAGCCAAGGCACGTTGCAGGCCATCTTCGAGTATCAGAGCTTGATGTGTAGCCTGACCGGCATGGACGTGGCCAACGCCTCGCACTACGACGGCGCTACTGCCATGGCCGAGGCGGCCGTGATGGCGATTAACGTGCTCAAAAACCGCCGCAAGGTGGTCATCGCCCCGA
>VGPG01000086.1 GCA_016875555.1 Chloroflexota bacterium
AAAAGTGAAAAGTGAAAAGTGAAAAGTGAAAAGTGAAAAGTGAAAAGTGAAAAGTGAAGGCGGGGCAGGTGAGATTGATGTGGGAGCATTCATATGACCGCCGCAGGTGAAAAGTGAAGAGTGAAAAATTAAAAGTGGGATAGCGGGGAGTGGGAGATTGTACGGGTATCGGTATGGCGAGGTCAATTATCTGTGTGCTACCGCATTTATATGTAATGACCAAGGTAATGAGAACTGTATCAGAGATAGATGAGGATTGACATGAAAGCAGCCGCACGGGTCATGTGGCAACAGGCCACACAGATGGTCATTGATGCGGCTGGTGATGAACGAATCTATGCAGAGTGGGTAGAGAACCTTGCTAGTCACGATGTGCGCGTGCAGGTGCCGGCGATCTGGGCGTTGCAACAGGCGGGTCCCGCCGTCATCCCTGTGCTTGTTGCTGGGCTACAGAATTCACAGACGCGCATACGGCGCAACTGTGTCGATGTGATTGATCATGGTGGATACGGGGCTGATGCGCGGTGTGTGACAGGATTGTTGCCGCTATTGCACGATTCTGTGGCCCATATTCGCAAAGCTGTCTGGCATACGCTCTTCTGTGAACGATGTGTAGCGCCATCACATTGCGAGATAGTGGCGCCTGCACTTGATGAATACACCCTGCTGAGCACAATTGGCATTCACGATCCGAATCCCAAACTCCAGGCGCAGCTAATGCAACGCTGGCGCGTGCTCCATTCACAAAGAGGTGCATAAAACACATTGCTGGCTGTGATTCAACTCATGTCATGTTAGGCGGTGGGGAGGGTGAAGGCAAACGTGGTACCTTGGCCGACTGTGCTGATAACCCAGATACGTCCACCATGTCCTTCGACCAAATGGCGCGCAATAGCTAGACCGAGGCCCGTACCCGATCCGCGGGTGCGGGCTTGATCGACTTTGTAGAAGCGCTCAAAGACGCGGTCGAGGTGTTCTTTGGCGATACCAACGCCGGTATCGGTGACACAAAAGAGTACCCATTCACCGGTCGCATGATCGGCTGGTGGGGTGAGTGTGTATGCACCTTCGTACGGGATATTGATGAGGTGTGCATCAATGGTGATATGCCCCTGATCGGGGGTAAACTTCACCGCATTGTGCATCAAGTTGAGCAAGATTTGGTCGACACGACCGGCATCAACCAGTACATCGGGCAAATCATTCACGATGGTATGTGCGAGCGTAATATGATGGCTTTCGGCCTGTGGTTGAATGCGTTCGATGGCGCGTTCAACGAGGCGCAGTGGTGGGTGTGGACTCATTTGTAGGGCAACTCGTCCGGCTTCGATGCGTGATAAGTCATGGAGGTCGTTGACGAGACGGGTCAGCGTATCGACCTCTTCGGAGATGCGTCGTGCCATGCGGTGGGCGATTTCGGGCGGGGGACTCGTGATAATCGTCTCACTGAGGAGTTTGAGCGATGCAAGTGGAGTGCGTAATTCGTGCGAGACGCTGGCCACCATGTCGCGGCGGGCACGTTCGAGTTGGCTGATGTGTGTGACATCGCGTACCAGTACGACCGTATATTCTAGGTGTTGATGCGTCATTGGTCGTGTGCTGATTTGCAGGGTACGTGCCAGATTGCGTTGGGTATAGCGCATGTCGTGGTATTCGCGGTGGGTGATGCTGTGGCGCACGAATTCATCGAACTGGTGATCGCGTACCAGGCTCATGATGGATTGTCCGTGCGCATGTGGCGGGAGTTCGAGGAGCTCGACGGCGGCGCGGTTATAGGTGACGACCACGCCATCAGCGTGGACCAGAAGAACGCCGATGTCGATGTAGTCGAGCACGTCGTCACCACGTGCATCATGCTGGGAGATGGCAGAGGAGGCAACGGGCATGGTTGGTGCCGGTGTGTGTGGTGGTGGACGATGCCGTCCCCACCACCAGGCGCCAACAAGGGTGATGACCGTGATGAGCCACGGGACAAAACTCAACATATCCATGGATGATTCATCTCAGTTCCGCGGTACGTCGAAGCGATAGCCGATACCCCGTACGGTTTGGAGGTACTCGGGCGTACTGGGATCGGCTTCGATTTTTTCACGGAGCCAACGGATGTGGACATCGACAGTTCGACCATCACCGACGTAGTCCATGCCCCAGACGCGTTCGAGTAGGACATCGCGTGAGAGCGCTAATCCGCGATTGCGCATCAGACAGGCCAGTAGATCAAATTCTTTTTGGGAGAGTTGGACCTCGTTGTTGTCTCGCCAAATACGTCGCGAGCCAGCATCAAGTTTGATGACGCCGAGTTGCATGATATCACGGTCAATCCCTTGGGTGCGGTCACTCCGGCGCAGGATGGCCCGAATGCGTGCGTGAAGTTCGCCCATGCTAAATGGTTTGGGCAGATAGTCGTCAGCACCCATCTCAAGGCCTGCAATACGGTCATACTCATCTTGACGGGCGGTGAGCATGATAACCGGCACTGAGCTCTCTTTGCGGAGCATACGGCACACCGAGAAGCCGTCGAGACGTGGCAACATGATGTCGAGCACGAGAATGTCCGGGTGTTCACGTCGTGCCATCTCGAGGGCAACGACCCCATCAGCTGCATGGAGTACGGTGTAGCCTTCACGCTCAAGGTTGTACTTGACAGTTTCTGCCAGTGTTACATCATCTTCGACAAGGAGCACGGTAGCCATAGCGATAATCCTTCTCTACTTGGCATCCATACAACGCATGTCGATGATGATATCGCACATAGGTATGGATTATTCGGGTCGTACACGGCTCACGCCATCTGCAGCGTGTGTAACGTAGATGGTGGCACTGCGCCCGATACTGGCCAGATATGCGGCCGCCACTTCATGACGGAAGTGTTCGACTGAATCGTTGGCGACCAAGCTGACGGTACACCCACCGAATCCGGCACCGGTCAATCGTGAGCCATAACACCCACTGACACGTTGTGCTGATGCCACAAGCGCATCCATCTCGGGGATGCTCACGGCATAATCGTCACGCAAACTGGCGTGAGAGGCATTCATCAGACGGCCAAATTCTGCGACATTGCCGGCTTGGAGTGTGTTGACACCTGCAATGACACGCTCATTCTCGCTGATAACGTGGCGGGCACGTTGGCGTACCACGGGTGCGAGTACATGCCCATATACCTGAAGTTGGTCACTTGTCACATCGCGGAGCGCCTTGATGCCGGGAATGTGGGATTTGAGCAGTTCAACGGCCTGATCACACTCGGCACGGCGCTGATTGTACGCAGAGCCTGCCAAGGTGCGCTCAATGTGGCTATCACAGATGACCACTGATGTGCTGGCTGGGAGTGGGACGGCTTGGTAGTTGAGGTCGCGACAATCAATTAGTAGTGCATGGTTGGCCTGACCGAGTGTCACAATGAATTGATCCATGATGCCACAGTTGACGCCGACGAAGTGATTCTCGGTGGCCTGTGCCATCAATGCGAGCTCTTCACCCAAAATATTCAGATTGTGAAAAAGTTGAAAGACATAGCCCGTGGCAACTTCGAGTGCCGCAGATGACGACAAACCGGCACCGCGGGGGACGCTACTGGCAACAACCATGTCAGCACCGTTTATGACATGTCCGGCAGCCAGTAATGACTTGATCATGCCGCGAATGTAGTTGCTCCACGGGCGCATGCCGCTCCGTTCAATCTGGTCAATGCCGAATTCGTCCTCTTCGTTGAGATCGGCCGCAACGACGCGCACGCGCCGGTCAGTGCGTGGACTCGCAGCGATGAATGTGGCACGGTCAATGGCGGCCGGTAATACGAATCCATCGTTATAGTCGGTGTGCTCACCAATCAGATTGACACGCCCAGGTGCGCGCACAATCATGGTAGGGGTTTGTGAAAATCGTGAAACGAACTTGGTATGTATGCGGGCTGCATCAATCATCGGCACGTTGGTCTCCACTCTGTTACTAGTATGCAATCTTCATTATAAGGAATTGTTATGCTTTCATAAACAACAGATAAAAAAGTGCGCTATACCGTCGTCTTTGGCACAAATCGACTCAATCCCAGCATGATGAGTACAAAGATGACGCCGACACCGATGGCAAGCCACGGGTTACTCGTACTCAAATCGCCGGCCAGTGTGAGCATGGCGAGTGCTGGTACGACGCCGAGCAACGAAAAACTCACGTAGCGCCACCACACCATCTCACTGCATCCGGCGGCAAATGAAACGACCGTGTAGGCGGGACCCGGCAAGAGCCGGAGCACAACCATCTGAATGGGGGTGATGCGTTGGCACAAATCGTCGAATGCGACCTGCTCTGCCTCACTTAGTTTGGTGCGGATGACCGCTTTGCCCCAATGACGTGCCAGCCAAAACCCTACTAATGCGCCGATGCCGTCGGCGAGGAGCGTCAAACCGAATCCGACCCACGGACCAAACACGACACCGGCACCGACCTGCAAAATGGTCGCCGGGATGACCGGGACAACGAGCACTGCGATAATCAGACCGACGAGCATGAGCCCACCCCACCATCCGAATGGCGCTAAGAAGGTGCGCAGACCCTGTGGCGTGAGCTCGATGTATTGGCGTGCCACGATGAGCGCTACCAGACATACGATGGCCAGGCCACTCAGAGTAAGGATGCGCTTTGGTGTGAGCAACGTGGCGAGTATGTGACGGAACGATGGACTCATTCGAGGATCTCCTTGGCACTGATGTGTTGATAACGGTACCCCTGCCCCAATAAAAACTGTTGCCGTTGCCAGGCGTCATCAACTTCACGTGTTTTAGCGGTTACAATAGTATAAAACGTTGATGAAATGTCAGATTTCGGTCGCAAAATTCGACCGAGCCGTTGGGCCTCTTCTTGGCGTGATCCATAACTGCCGGAGAGTTGTATCAGCACACTGGCGCGTGGGATGTCGATGGCTTGATTGCCGATGCGCGACAAAATAACGACACGTACTGCACCGGTTCGTACTTGATTATAGATGTGTTCGCGTGTGGCGCTGTCGTCTGCGCCGGTCAACAGCGGCCATCCGGTGCGTGTTGCTAGGATGTGGAGTTGTTCGAGGTAGTGACCGATGACCAAGATGGTTTCGTCGGTGTGACGTGCCACTAGGCGTTCGACGACGTGGTATTTTTGGGCGGTGGTTGCCGCTAATCGGCCTTGTTGTCGGACTGCCGCTTGCATGTAGGCGATGCGTTCATCTGGGGTTTGGTTCACACTCACCTCATAACAGGTGACATCGGCGATATAGCCGAGGGATTCGAGTGTGCGCCACGGAATATGGTAGCGTTGTGGTCCTACCAAACTAAAGACATCGCGAATACGATCGTCCTCACGTACGAGGGTTGCACTCAACCCGTAGCGTCGTCGACTAGCCAACGCGGCCGTGGTCCTGAAGATGGGTGCCGGCAAGGTGTGTACCTCGTCGTATAAGATGACTCCCCAGTCGGCGTGGCTGATGCGTTCGGGTGTGGCAATCAACTGATGGTAGGTGGTCACGGTGACTGCCGGTAACGGACGATTGCGTTGGTAGGTGTCAATGTGTGACGGTGCCAGCGTTGTTGCCACCATAAAACTATCAATCCACTGTTGCACGGCGGCTCGACTGGTGGTAACTACCAGTGTGTGCCGTTGAATGCGCGTCGCGAGCGCCACCCCCACAAAGGTTTTGCCGCTCCCGGGTGGCAAGACGATGACACCGTGACTGGTACGTTCGGCACTCTGTACGGCGTCGAGTTGGTACGGGCGGAGCGTGACAGTGTGGTTCCACGTAAAGTGGAGTTCGTCGCCCAGCGCCAGCTGTGCACGATCATCAACCGGCCAACCGAGGCGCGTTAAGATGCGTTTGAGGTTGGCACGTTGTAGCGGGTCAATGCGGATGTGTGTGTCGCTGAGTGTTTGCCCGAGTACATCGGCGAGGAGCGATTTGGTACGTAATGTACGCAAAATTTCCGGATTATTGCTGACAAGTGTTAGTGTAAAATAATCACCTTCAAGCCATAAACATCCCCAGCGTTCCATCAATGTTTGAATGGTATGTTGTACGGTAGGTGAGAGCAGATCATGGCTGGCAGTGCGCAACAAGAAGATGATTTCATCGGCGCGAACGCCTTGGGCGGCGGCGTTCCACAGGGTAATGCGATCGATTTTGGCTCTGACGTAGCGACCGCCATATGCGTAGATGCGTCCCCATGTATTGAGTTGACTGAGTACATGCCGGGCCTCGGCGTGCTGCGTATCGACGATGATATGTCCTGTATCGAGGATTTGCAGGAGGGCATCAAGGGTCATGGGAGCCTTCTTGTCTGCCACGGCGATCGTTCAGGGGTGGGGAGTCAGATGGCGGTGGCGGTGACAGTGTACGAGGTGATCGTTGATGAGTCCGGTCGCTTGCATCAGGGCATAGCACATGGTTGGACCAACAAAACGAAAGTGATGGGTTTTGAGGTCGCGGGCCAGCTGTTCGGCAAGGGGTGTCACCGTGGGAATATCGCTCATCTGGTGGCGACCGGGTTGGATTGGAACGCCGTCCACATAGCGCCAAAAGAACGCATCAACGCTACCAAACCGTTGTTGTAGGTTGAGAAACGCCGTTGCATTGTCAATCATCGCAGTTATCTTGGCGCGATTGCGGATGACACCGCTATCGCCCATGAGACGTGCAACATCAGCCTCAGTATACGTTGCAACGATGGTTGGGTCGAATTGGTGGCAGACAGCCCGATAGTGGGCGCGTTTGCGGAGCACGGTAATCCAGCTCAGACCGGCCTGCATTGTCTCAAGCACGATGCGTTCGTACCAGCCGTGTTCGCTGTGCAGTGGCACACCCCATTCAGTATCATGATAGGCCGTGTAGAGTGGGTCTTGGCCACACCACGGGCAGCGGTCGAGTGCATCCATTTAGGCGTCTTCGTCATACGAGGGGGCAATGGTAATCGCATAATCACCGGTATCCCTGTCAATTACAAGCGTGGTGTCGTTGAGTGTTATCATCCAACCCGGCGGTAGTGCCTGCCAGGCTACCGTTCGTAGGGGTGCGGGTGCAGCTGATGTGAGTGTATGAGCGAGTTGTTGACTATCCCAATGAGGGTGCCGGTGATAGTGGGTCAAGTGGATAACCGGATCGCCGCATGCTGCAATCAGATCGGTGTGGCTGGCATGGGTTGTATCATGCCGACTATCATGGAAGACGAGGGTGGCAATCGGTTGTTCATCAAATTTGCGCCACTGAATAACAGACGGGGCGAGGCGCATGGTAGCTGGGCAACCAAACGTGAGTGCATCAATCACGCAATCAGTGATGATGTGGATGAGTTGATGCCGTACATCGGTCGTACAGTGACGCATGTCGGGTGCAGGGTGGCGCCCACTAGCAACCAAGACGACTTGCACGGGGGTAATCGGGTGCAGGTTGATGTGAAAGTTCACCGATGAGACGTCGAGGGCAGCGACATTGATGACATCGCATACGGCGAGCGCGAACAGTTGATCATCGCCACGAAATCCGAATGCCTGAATCCGACCGTCAGACATGCCACTAAGAATCTCGGGGATGAACTTGGTGGCACTGCCGACAAACCAATCTGTAGAAGCTGTCATAACCGTTATCTATTCGTTGTATGTTATGCGTGAGGGCCAAATTGCGGGAGCCAGTGAGTATTGCGTTGCAGCAAATCGTGCCACACACGCTCTACAGCACCAGCACCTGGCCCGAGCGGATTGCACAATAATGCGCTCATGGCGCGTTCGTGACTCCCACTGAGTGCCGCCTCGATGGTCAGAAGTTCGTAGGCTTTGATTTGGGCGGCGAGCCCGTGCATGACCGGGGCAAGCGGTGCATGGGGCAGCGCGGTCGCTCCGTGCTGATTTACACGGCACGGGACCTCGACGACGACATCATCGGGCAAGTCTGGTAGCGATCCGTTATTGCGTACGTTCACGATATGGGTTGCGTTGTCGCCGAGATGGAGCGAGCAAATTAAGGCAGCGGCGGCAGTCGAGTAGTAGGCTCCACCACGTTCCATCAACTCAGGCGGCTTCTCACACAGATGCACATCGGCATAGCGCTCAAGCAAGCGTCGCTCGACATCCATGACGACTTCGGCACGGGTGGGGATGCCACTTTGTTGTTTGGCGATGATTTCGTTGGTCATGTAGAAGTAGTCGAGATAGCTACTCGGCAGCGCCTGGAGCATGCCAATGAGCGTAGCCGGTATGTGAATATCGTCGTCATCCGATGCGCTGGCGAGCTCAGCCATGGCCTGTTCAAGAATATAGGTGGTGACATCGCTCTGCCCGACGCGTATGTGGCGAATCCAGTTGAGGTGGTTCAGACCTACTTGCTCGATGTGCACTTCATCGGGACGTACATTGAGGCGTTTGGCGATGCCACGTTGGGCGGTCATGGCGTTGTTGCACAAGCCGATTGCGCGTACACCTGCATGGCGCGCGAGCGCTTCGGTGACAATCCCAGCCGGATTGGTGAAGTTGATGATCGTGGCATGGGGGGCATGGGTGCGCATATCGGCGGCGATGTCAAGAATGACCGGCACGGTGCGCAAGGCTTTGGCGAAGCCGCCGATGCCCGTGGTCTCCTGGCCAATCAGTCCATGATCGCGGCCGAGCATTTCGTCGCTGTGGCGTGCTGCTTGACCGCCGACGCGGAGTTGTGTGAGCACGTAGTCGGGCGCAGACTGAATGGCCGCTTTGCGATCACTGGTGCTGTCAACCACGAATCTGCCACCGCGATGTGCCACCATGCGTTGCGCAAAGGCGGTTACCACGGTGAGACGTTCAAGATTGGGATCAACGAGGGTGACACGTGTCAAGCCTAAATCGGCTGCATGGTCGATCAGACCGTCAATCAGCTCAGGTGTGTAGGTGCTGGCGCCACCAATGACAACAATCTTCATACGGGTACGCTTTTTCTCTGATGCAAATACGATTCTTGAGGGTAGTATACCGTACTGCGGTTGTGATGCAACAGATGCAGGTCGTTCATGGCTTTCATTCGCACATAACACAAATTATAGTAAATTTTCAGCTGAAATACTACTAAATGTGGTCATAAATGTTGCATTTATAGCCGAAATATGGTAAATTACAAATCGGTTAATCTTCTTTCTGCTGGCGTAAGAAAGTTGGTGTTGCGTGGATAAACCACTCGGTCCACCCCAACAACATGCGAGCTCATCCTCGGGCTCCGACGCGAAGTTCCATATTGACTTAGTTGACTTGTTGAATGTCGATTCTGCGCAACTCCACGACTTCCTTTCTGACGAAGAACTTTCCAATATAGAATCTGACACCACCCCCGACACCGATAGTGATGTTGACGACTCAGTGCGTTTGTACTTACGCGACATCGGCCGCATCAATCGGCTCAAATCGATTGTCGAGGAGATTTCGCTCGCATATCGGATTGAGCTAGGTCTGGTTGCCGGTAAGTTGGCCAAGCAGAGTGCACAGGTGTGTTACTGTGACGAGCGACATCGACCGCGCACTGAATTGGTGCGGGCCATCCTGCAGATACTGCAACACGATACCAGCACTGCAGCACCCACCGATCCGATGGCGTACGAAATGGCCGAGCGTATTCGTGAGAAGTACCGTACCGACGACCGACCAGAGGCTCGACAGTTAGCGGTATTGGCGGCATTGGTATGTGTTGAAGTTGAGCCGTTACTCGAAGAGGCGGTAACAACCGACGACATCATTGCGCGTCTCGTGACGTATGTGACTGTGGTGCACCCGCATCATGGTCAGCAGCTGAGTGATGCACAACCGTTGCCACGACGCATGATTGACGACATGGTGCATGACGGTGGGCTCGCACGTGAACACCTGATCGCGGCAAATCTGCGATTGGTCGTCTCAAATGCCAAAAAGTACCTCGGTCGTGGCATGTCCATGCTCGACTTGATTCAAGAAGGTAGTATTGGACTGATGCGCGCCACGGAGAAGTTTGATCACCGGCGCGGGTTCAAGTTCTCGACGTATGCCACGTGGTGGATTCGTCAAGCGATTACGCGGGCGGTGGCAGACCAGAGCCGTACGATTCGTCTGCCCGTGCATGTCGGTGAGACGATTAACCGGTTGATGCGTACTGCTGCCAAGATTCAACAGGTGACTGCGCGTGAGGCGACGCCTGACGACATCGCCGAAGAGCTGAATATGCCGGTTGAGAAGGTGCGGCGCATTCTGGACGCATCGCGTCAGACGCTTTCACTCGAAACGCCGGTAGGGACCGATGGCGACGCAAACCTGGCGGACTTCATTGAGGATTACCACGGCGCGACGCCGATGATGTCGGCCGAGCAAATTGTCTTGCGTGAGCGCCTGCACGAGGCGTTGACGCGGTTGCCCGAGCGCGAGCGCCGGATTATTCAGTTGCGCTACGGTCTCGAAGATGGGCGTTCACGCACGCTCGAAGAGGTCGGCCGTGAGTTTGGGATTACCCGTGAGCGTACCCGCCAAATCGAAGGCGAAGCCCTGCGTAAGTTGCGTCACCCCGGTGTCGCCCGTGGCTTGCGAAGCTTTTTGGAGTAGTACTAGCTACCGCATAGATACACATGCGTGTCTCTATGCGGTATAATTGTCTCAGCTGCGTCGCTATAGGCGGCGTTCTTTTTTTACGTGCACGTGGCATACAAGGAGTAATAGACATGCAGATTTATCTCGATACGGCGAACCTCAAAGAAATCCGCGAAGCGGCCAGCTGGGGCATCTTGAGCGGCGTCACCACCAATCCATCATTGGTCGCCAAAGAGCAGGGCATCGACCACAAAACCCTGATTACCGAGATTACCAAGTTGGTTGACGGTCCAATCAGTGCTGAAGCCATCTCGCTCGATGCTGAGGGCATGATCCGCGAGGGCCGTGAGTTTGCCACGTGGCACTCCAACGTCATCGTCAAGGTGCCAGTTACCA
>VGPG01000087.1 GCA_016875555.1 Chloroflexota bacterium
TTTGTACAAAGCGAAATAACCGCATCCGGAGATTGGCGGTTAAACGCCAACGAACAGTATCATCGCGGACAGCCGCTGTTTGATACGGTTGTCATGCAGCTCAATCAGACGCCAGCGTCGCTGGCGCAACTTGTGAGCACGCCTGGTCCGTTTATCATTGATACGATGCATGAGCTCACACAAAACAATCTCATTGTGACCAAATATCCGTTGAACAGCATTCTCACCGTTGCATTTAACATGCGGAATACGCGTGAGTTACGCATTCTGCCACTGCGCCATGAGTTGATACGCATAGCCGAAGCAGCAGGTTCTTTTGATGGGATTGGTGCGAACGAAAAACTGGTTCGGCAACTCACGCTTCCTGGACACTGGCTCGAAGTGCCCGAACTCAACTCGCATCAGATAGCCATGGATGATCAATTGGCACTACAGGGCTGGACATACAATGCAGAAACGAACACATTAGAACGCGCTGGAACACCGCTCCAAATTACGCTCGTCGTCCAATCCCAGCAACCCATGCACGTTGCACTGGCAGCAAAACTCGAAGCAGCGTGGACGAAGGCAGGGATTCAAGTTGCCAAAAAGAGTGTGAGCCGTTCAGTGTATCTGGACTATGCCATACCACCGTACGACTTCGATGTTGCGGTAGTCGAATGGGCCCATGGTCGTAGCAATGGTGAGTTTGCTGACACGCTCTTTTATGATCCACATGCTTCGTGGTTGTTTGCAAGCGACACACTGAGTCGTGGAATGCCGGATACGCGCGGCAGTCTGAACATCGTGGGTATGGATGATGAAGGCTATGATATGCTTGCCAAATCCGCGCGTGCAACCTATGACGCTGTAGGGCGATTAAATGCAGAACGAAGTGCGAGTATACGTGTCCATGACGTGGCACCGTACTATTTCGGTTCACGCACGCAACGTTCTGTCATTCGAAGTGCCAATGTCGCATCTGTAAGCGCGATGCCGACATTTGATACGCCGTGGTATTTTGCGAGTATAGAATCGTGGTATATGCTGCCGTAAGTGCCCACGTCGACGTTCGTACGATTATTCTTCGCAATCCACAAAACGTAACGCAGTCAGAGCGATGGTGCGTGCTACATGCACAAGATCATCAACCGGTACGTATTCGTTGGGTTTGTGTGCTAATCGCACATCGCCAGGTCCAAACATGACAGTCGGCATGCCGCCTTGATGAACCAGTAGGCGCATGTCTGCACCATACGGCATCCCTTCGAGTACTGGTTGTTTGCCGAGCGTTTGGTGTGCGTGTGTGAGTAGTTCCACGATTGGGTGTGATACGTCAGTTTCAGCGGGCTCGAACGTGCCACCCCACCACTCCACACGTGGAGGATGCTCTGACAACCAGGGGTCACGTGCGGCCGCTGTGGCAACTGCGGTTTCTAATTCGCGCCGAGCGGCGTGTGAATCCTCACCTATGCCAATGCCGTATCGACCTTCAGCGATGAGTTCTTCGGCGACACTTGATGGCCAATTACCGGCACGAACCATACCGATACTCAACGGGTATGGTAGACGATACCCTGCAAAGAGCGGGTGACGCATGCGCGCATTGCGTGCTGCTTCGAGTTCGAGCAATGCTTGTTGTACGACGTAATACTTTTCAATTGCGCTCACGCCTTCTTCACGATAACAGCCATGCGCAGACAGACCAGGTACGGTGATTCGCACATTGTGCGCACCGGCTTGGGCTGGCGCAATTGCGAGACGAGTTGGTTCAGGTATGATGGCGGCGTCACCAGTATACCCACGAAGCACACTAGCGAGCGTGCCACACCCACCATCCTCTTCGCCGATGACGCTTTGCAGATGGATGACACCTTTAAGTTTGACCCCTGCGTTGAGAATGGCGCGCATGGCCCACAACGCTGCAACGAGACCACCCTTCATGTCGAGTGCCCCCCGACCAAACATGTTACCGTTGCGAATCGTGGCCGTGTACGGATCTGAATGCCAGTTGCGATGATCTCCCTCTGGCACCACGTCTATATGACCGTTGAGCACGAGGGTACGACCTCCACGATGTTCACCGATAGAGCCAACCAATCCGAGACCGTGGGAGCGTTCTATCTCCCACGAGAATGCTGGATGTAATTTCAGTGTTTCAAAGTCAATGTCCCACAGGTCGGTTTGCAAGCCGATTTGGCACATTTCGTTGGCCATGTGGCGTTGTGCGTCATCTTCATTTCCCGAAATACTTGGGATTGCGACGAGTTCACTCAGGAATGCCAGCATGCTTTCTTTGTCGAAAGCGTCGAGGACTCGTTGTTCGGTCACAGTTAGCTTGTGCATGGGATACCTCAATAACGCCGGATATCAACGATATCCGGCGCGGTGCAGTGTCTTAATCGCGGAGGAGCGGCCGTGTAAGACAAGTTGGGCCACCTTCGGCTTTGAGCGAAATTTCGTTACCGCGATAGGTAAGTACTTCACAGCCTGCATCTGCAAGTAATCCTGCAGTTATCGGATTGACGTCAAGCATTAAGCATACTTTTGGGGCAATGGCTAAGACGTTCGTGGCCATGGTGTCATATTCAGAAGCTGGTATCTCTATGAGCGTAAAGTTGCGGCGTTTGAGCTCTTGGTACATGGCGGTTGGCATGAGTGGTAAGTGTACGACAGCCATGTTGTGATCGACCATTGAAATAAATGATAGAAGGTGCAGACATGCCTCAGGGCCTGTGTAGTACGGCAAGTCATACGAAATAACTTCAACACCATGTGGCGCGAGCATGGCGCGAATCTGACGGACTGCTTCATAATTCGTTCGGAATCCCACCCCAATCATTAAAGTGTTGTCGTCAACCCACATGGTGTCGCCACCTTCTGCACGTGCGTCGCCAGTCAATTGCCCCAAGATGGGTATTCCGGCATTTTGCATACTATGTGCAATCGCAGCTTCTTCACCGATACGCAACGGTTTGCCCATGTGCAGAATAATTGCACCGTGATTTGTGACTATGGCGGGATCAAAGCAAAAAATCGCATCGGCATGATCGGGCAATGATGTATTGTGCATTATTACTTCAACACCCGTACGACGCAACGTTTCGCACAAGTCGGCATGCTCTTTGAGTGCTCCAGCTTTGTCGGGCTGACTGGTATAGTGCCAACGAAGTGGATCAGCACCATAGAAGGCCTGATCAGGCGTGCGTAGCATAACTTTGCGCAATTGTGAAACCATGTTTTGTGCGCCGAATGTACGTTGAGTCATGTCTGCTCCATAAGCTAGAAGGTTATCCCTTCGAAAAGAACCGTGAAATCCACATTGACAGTTTCTGCGAAATTGACGTGTTACGTTCACGCAGTTGAATAATCTCATCATACAAATAATCAATTTGCGATTGCAAATTGGCGATATTTTTGTCATATTGTACCGTGATTTGCTATACATCGTCTAGCTTTGTAATCTCATTGCTGAGTATAGCTAATTCTTTGTCAATTATTGCTACTTGTTGCGGTAAATTATCTCGAATTTTTAGTTCTTTATTAATTGAATTAAGACTTTCAAAGGCAATATGGAACCCATGCATAATGAGTTCATCATCTGATACTGCAATTTTTTCGTTATAAATGACACGTGGGAATGCAATATTAGGATCAATATCAGGACGGTATCGAGTAACCAATTGCCGATTACTTTCCGCAAACCGTGTGTGAATGGTATCTAGTATCTCTTGATTTACAATACTTAGCGGGGAGTCAGATTCACGCGTTCCTGATATCGGTGCGCGACTCACAACTAGTTGTTTGAAGTGAAACATGGAGTTGAGTTTTCGATTGTTTTTGAGATCCTGTTGAATTCTACTGTGATGAACGTCTGAGGAGTCGTTAGCCGTTGTGGAGATTGGCAACGCAGTAATATCCGGGTTTCGTTGCATGAAATGTTGCCGAATGTGTGAAAATAACAGTGCTGTGCGATTATTGATTGAAGGATTTGCGTGTAACAAATCACTATCATTTGCCGTGATATGCGGTGTACCAATTGCATGCGCGAAATCATGATGGAGCAGGCCATCCACCAGATATGTTTTTTCAAGCACGCCGAGATAGATGTTTTGAGTGCCAAATGTGTTGTCCCATGTTTCCAATGACACAAGCCAGTCTGCAATATTAATCTCGCCTGCAATGTGTTCTTCGAAGTTTAGACGCCAATATCCCCATTCTTTCCAGGCGCTGATAAGGTAGTTCGGCTGATTTCGCACATATGCAATAATTTTCCAATTACACTCATCACGAAACGGAGCAAACCAGTTATGTGCTTTTGTCCAGTGATTTATTAGATTCTCGGCACTCATCACCGCACTATGAAAATTGTGTTCACGCATGTAGGAAAGATTTTTTCGAAATTGTGCTTGGAACGCCTCGACAGCACTTTGGCCGGTGAGCAGTACATTATGAAAGTATTCTTGTTGATTACTGAGTTGATCATGCGTGGCACCAGGTTCGAAATTAGTGTCAAAGATTACGTAGCCAGACGTGGCTAATTCCACCTCAACGCTTTTTAACCATACTTGAATGGTGTGCTGCCAGTTTTGCCGGCACCAATATGGAGGTAAATTGTCGGCTTCGTACTCATGAAATGCTCACAGTGCATCTAAGGCGTGGTTCACAAACATTTGGATTATATCACACTGTAACATTTAAATTCGCCGACACGTAAGACTGTACCTTGATGCATCGCATAGTCAAACAAACGATTACCGTTCGTTCTCCGAGTTGTGTCAACGTGTACAGTCGTCATACACTACAGAAATTCGTCTCGTTGAATGTTTGCTGGTTGGGTTTGGAGTTGCTTAGTATAGCGCTTAGTTGGAGCGTCGGAGAAGCTTTTTCTGTAGGCGTTGAATCCTGGTTCGCCATAGGTTTTTGTACGGTTTCATTTCGTCAAGCGCGGATTGCGTTTGTGCGAGTTGATGTTGTACATGGTCGAGTTGACGCTGTACATCAACAAATTGATTCTGAAGCTGATCTAGTTGATTATTATGAAACGCAATGCCTTTATGATGTGAGTCAATTGCGGTTTGATGCTGCTTGGTAAGGGTATATATGTTTTGCGTGGTTTCAAGTAATACATGGATGCCATGAAGCAGAATGTCTACATCAGTCACGTGCATTTGATTGTGATTTACGATTCTTGGAATTGCAGTTTCGCAATCAACTTCAGGGCGATAGCGCTGCAATAAACGTTAATTACTTGCGTTGTACGCTGCATGGATTGTGTCAAGTGAGGTTTGTTCTACAAATGCAATGGTTGAGTTGAATTTTTGTAAACTTGTGTATGCTGCATGTTGTGTCAACATTGATTTGTAACTTAACAACATGTTCAATTGCGCATTCTTCAAGATTGTTTCCTGGATATCGCTTTTGTCTTCGTGCTTGTTTGGTGAGGTTGGAGCATGATGATTTGTAAGAAAATGAGGATTGTTCTGTAAAAATTGACGTCGGATTTTGGCCAACAGTAATGTTGTCTGAAAGTTTATTGATGGATTTGTTTGTATATCTGCTTGATGTTGAAGCGCAATCTGCGGAACTCCGATTGCATTTGCAAAATCATGTGTCAAGAATCCGTTCTTAAGCAAAGATGCAGTCAATGTGCCCACATATATTGCATCTTTTCCAAACAGGGTATCCCACGCTGTGATGATACTCATCCAATCCGCGAGTGAATGATTTGATACATATGTCTCAAAATCATGATTTATGTACCCCCACTGCTTCCATGCGCTAATGAGGTACTCAGGTTGATTACGAACGTAGACGATGATTTTCCAAGTGCAGTCATTGATAAATGGATCGAAAAGTTTATGAGCCTGGAGCCATGGATTTAGCAGATTTTCTGCACTCATGACCGCACTGTGATAGCCGTGCTCCTGCATGTAGTGCAGATTCTTGCGAAACTGTTGTTGAAATGATTTGATGCCCACATCCCCTTGTAAAAATATGGAATGAAAGTATTCTTGTTGATTACTCAGGGGTGAATGTTGCGCGCTTGGTTCGAAGTTCGTATCAAAAACCAAATACCCAGAATCAGCCAACACAGATTCGACCTCTTTGAGCCACACTTGGATCGAGGTACTGCCTGTTTTCCCTGCGCCGATGTGCAAATAGATGGTGGGTTTTGTATACATCGTTCGCCTATTAATGGTATACAGAATTAAACAAATTAAGTATATCCATTGGCGTTTTGCGTACCATAAATTTTAACTAAACATTGATGCGATAATGCAAACATTCCCTAAGATTTCTTTATGTATGTAACGCTGGCGACACTGCTTCTCGAAAAATATGTAATTGATCATTTTTTGCGGGTATACACCGATTTTGTGATTGATGGTGTTGAGGTAAGAAATTTGTTTGTCTGGTGAACGTGTAAATATTTATGCAGACGTGTCTGCGTCATGACAGCTCGTGATTTGCGGTATCAATGACTTCCATGAGTTCCAATAGTATACGGTTATACGGTGTTGATACTCCACACATTCCTGCGGCGCGCACTATGGCTCCATTAATTGTGGCGATTTCTGAAGGGCTGCCGCGGAGTACATCCTGTAGGGTTGATGAGCGATTTGCGGCGGTTGCTCGTGCAACGCTCAGGACGTGAGAAACGGGGTCGTCATACGGCAAAGTAATGCCGAGTTTATGCGCTACGTCAACTGCTTCGTTGACAACAATCGTAACTAATTCACGTGCGCCTGGATGCGTAGCTAGTTCGCCGTTCTGCACGCGCAATATGGCCGTAAGCGCGTTAATTCCTGCGTTGACGATGAGTTTGCCCCAGATGAGACTGTCAAGATTATCGTACTGGCGGGCAGGTAGACCTGATTGGTTGAATGCGTCAATCAGTGTAGGAATGTACGGCGATGGGTGATTCGCAGCAAACACACTTTCGCCGATACCTGCATGTTTGACATAACCGACTTCAAGGAGGGTTGCACCAAGTGAGGTAACGCCCTGACTGACGCGTGGTGCACCGAGCGTAGACCTGAGCACATCAACTCCACCGATGCCGTTTTGGAGGGTGATACACACGCCATCTGATGCCAGTATCAGCTGTGCGTGTTGGGCTGCCCATGGAGTTTGATGGTATTTAACCAGCACCAAAACAACGTCGCATGCTGCGATCTGGTGCGGTTGTGTGGTAGCACTGGGACGAGTTATTGTAATGATTCCGTCGCGCTCTCTGCGCAGTCCATGTTGTTGGATATGATCGATTTGGTTTTGCCATACATCGATGAGGGTAACCTGGTTATTCTGGCAGAGATAACTCGCAAGCAGTGTTCCCATGGCCCCTGCACCGATGATGGCAATGTTCATGATGGTTATTCTCCGGATTCGAGGCGACGAATCATTTCCGCATCAATTGGGAAGCTATTAGCGGCTTCGGGAAATGTGCCATGGAGTACATCCTGATGATATTGTTTCATGCCGTTACGAATCAGCTCGCCTGCTTCGGCGTAGTGTTTGCCAAAGGGAAGTCCGAAGCCAGGGAACATGCCGAACATTTCATGCGAGACAAGTACTTGACCGTCGCAACCGATACCTGCGCCAATACCAATTGTGGGAACACTTAGTCGCTTTGTGATGTATGCGGCAAGATCGGCTGGTACCGCTTCCATGAGTACGCACCAACACCCTGCAGATTGCATTGCCAGTGCATCATCCACGATGCGCTGTGCGGTGGCAGCATTTTGACCGCCAATCACGTTAATTCCACCGAGGCTGGCAGCTGTTTGCGGGGTAAGGCCGATGTGGCCAATCACTGCTATGCCCGCATCAACAATGGCTTTGGCAATTGGCGATTGTTTGCTGGTACCTTCGAGTTTGACACAGTCCATTCCAGCCTCTTTGATGAGGCGTCCTGCGTTTCGAATCGCTTCGGACGCATCAGCTTGGTACGACATGAAGGGCATGTCACCAACAAGTAAACACCGTTTGGCAGTACGCCCGACTGCTTTCGCATGATGTACCATTTCATCCATCGTAACGGGCGATGTGCTGTTATGTCCGAGCA
This sequence comes from Chloroflexota bacterium, assembly GCA_016875555.1. Taxonomy (GTDB): domain Bacteria; phylum Chloroflexota; class Chloroflexia; order Chloroflexales; family Roseiflexaceae; genus UBA965. Next base: position 8,048 of record VGPG01000087.1, read on the forward strand.
TGACCATGCCCAATGAATCGCCGACAAGAATCATTTCGACGCCTGATTCATCAACAAGTCGAGCAAAAGGTGCATCGTACGCCGTCAGCATGGCAAATTTGCGTTGACCTTTGAGTGACTGAATGAACGGAATGGTGACTTTGGTCATACCTGAGCTCCTTATTATGATTCTGTATTCAAGAAGTGCAGCGCAGCATGAATGTATACTTCCGCAGCGTGTTTTACTTCGTTGATTTCGACATATTCATTTGGCTGATGAGGAATACGTTTGCCGCCGGGTCCATAGACAACAACCGGTACGCCTGCATCACGCATTATGATGGTGCCATCTGTTGATCCTGGAACGCCACCGTAGGGAGGGCGTTCTCCATAGACACGTTCGTGAGCGTATTGCAGTGATTGTACCAAAGGATGTGTTGCACTGATTTCGGTTGAAGGTCGATCATCCACGATACTGACACGTAGCGCGTACTTGGGGTCTAGTTGTTTCACTTCGTTGATGAAATATTCGATGCGAGTGACGATTTCACCATGCACCACACCTGGGATAGTGCGTATGTCGAGGTATGCATCACAGTAATCTGGCAGTACGTTGATCTGACTCGCATCACCACTGATTGGTGCGCGCGCCACAGTAGGGCTGACGTATATTTTACCGAGCAGAGGATGTTCTCCGAACGTGTGACGAAGCGTGGCCTCAATAGTCATTACGCGGTTGAGGAGGTGAATCATTGCGCTGAGTGCATTCACCCCTTCTTCGGGCATTGCACCATGCGCAACGCGTCCAAAAGATTCAAGCTTTAGGCGTAATGCACCTTTTTGGGCAATGCATACTTCGTGCTGTTCCGGTTCACATATGATTGCTGCGGCGGCTCCGTTGGCGTAGCCTTTGGCAACAATATCCTTTATACCTATCATCAGACCTTCTTCATCCACTGGGATGAGGAGTCGTATGGTGCCAGCAAATGGTGCACCGGCTAATTGGAGTGCGCGTACCGCAAAGAGCATTGCGGCGACGCCACCTTTCATGTCCGCAGTACCACGTCCATACATCTTGCCGTCGACGATTTCGGCGCCGAACGGGTCATATTGCCACGCAGCGTAGTCGCCAGGGGTCACAACATCGGTGTGACCTTCCATGAGCAGTGTTTGTCCTGCACCATATGCGCCACGTAATTCGGCCACTATATTTGGACGTCCAGGAGCAACCTCCCACATTATGGGATTGAGTTGCCATTCAACCAAGGTATCGAAGACGAATTGTGCTGCGCCCGCTTCATTTGCTCCAGCAACGGTAGGGAGATAGACGCTTGGAATGCGTACAAAGTCACGCAACCACGAAATCATGGATGAAATGTCAAGATGTTGTGCCACTTGTGTCATTTTATATCCCCATGGTTCGACCAATATATGCACCAGTCAGTGCCAGCACAGAGACACACAAAAGCATTACTGCGTCTCGTCGGTGTGCATGGATTGTGCGACGCTTGGTTCGTCCTGCACCGCCACGGTAGCAACGTGCGTTCATGGCAACAATCAACACTTCTGCGCGATTTAATGCGTTCACAAACAGTGGAATCAAAACTGAGCCGAGATGTCGTGCACGTTGAAATGCATTTCCTTGGTCGAATCGTACGCCGCGTACCATTTGTGCACGGATCAACCGTTCGAGCTCAGTGATAAGGAGAGGAACAAACTTGAGCGCAACCGTCATCGTCATCACGAGTTCGTTGATGGGGAATTTCAGTCGTTTGAGTGGTTCGAACATTAATTCAACCGCATCCGACAGATCAATCATGGTGGTTGTGAACATCAACATATTCATCATGTGGTAGAGCACGATGACGCGTATGAAAATATACAGTCCATTCATGATGCCTTCTTTAGTAATTGAGACAATCCACCATTGCCAGTAGTAGGTGATGTCGGCTCCGGGTTGAATGCGATAAAACAGGATTTGAAACGGAATAAAAAAGAGCATGGTGCGAATAAGCAAACTATATCCGCGCAACGTAAATCCCACGGGAATTTTGCTAGCGAATTGAATGATTATTGAAAGGAATACGAGTGGTGCGATGCTAATAAATCCACGTGTCATGAAGATACACACCATGATGATTGTTACGGCGGTTATTTTGAAACGCGGGTCGAGTTTGTGGATAAATGATGGCACATCAATGTACTGACCAAATGTGACATTTCGTGAGAACTCAAGTGTCATGATGGTGCTCCGGGTTGCGTAGTACTCGAGATGCTGGTGCAAATGACGGTAACAAGTTCGTCGTCGTCCAAGAGATTGGTCGGAATATGTGGCAGGCGATGACGGAGTACACGGGCAATTTCTGCGGTTTCACTTAATTCCAGCCCTTGATCATGTAGTGTGTCCGCATCAAGCAGGAGGTCACGCAGGTTTCCTTGGGCAGTCACACGACCTTGGTGCATGATGATGGCTGTTGTGGCAAGTTCGGCTAGTTCATCGATCGTATTTCCCACAAGAATCACGGTTAGTGACCGTTCTGCACTAAGGCGTGCAATGAGTGCGGCGAGTTCTTTGCGTCCGCGCGGGTCGAGACCGGCGACGGGTTCATCAAGAATTAACACTTCTGGTTCTGCGGCGAGCACGCCAGCAATGGCGACACGACGTTTTTGGCCCCCACTTAATGCATAAATGTAGCGCAATCGATAGGTCTGATAGTCAAGCCCGACAGCTGTCAGAGAGCGTTCAACCAGGGATCGTGACTGATCGGGTGAGTATTTTTTGCGACGCGG
>VGPG01000088.1 GCA_016875555.1 Chloroflexota bacterium
AGCAACTCACCTCGGCTTTGTCACACGAGCGCTTTGCCTTGGAGCACACGTTTAATGCGTGGTCGACGACGGCGCGCCCAGGTGCAAGTGTGATTGGCTTTCAGCAGTCCTACAAAGCGCTCCACTTTCACCGGACCGAGCTGATGCTCGACGAGGCCGCTGGTCGTGCTCTGCGTACGCTCTATGCCAAAGCGCCGCACCCGCAGTTGGTCATTGATGTGCCCGAGGGGCCGGCGATTGTGCGCTTTGTGGCCGGTGACATGCCGGTCAAGCCGGCCGAGATGCAACTCCAAGACGCCAGTGGGCGGCGCTACGATATCCAGGCCGACCACACCAGCCTGCCGCAGTTCGTGGTGCGCCTCGATGCGCCACAATCGGGGCGGCAGGTGCTCCAGCTCGTGCCCCGTGAGGGCGACGATACGCCACAAACCGATCGCACCGATGTGCGCCTGCACAACGCCCATTGGGACATGGTGATTGATCCGATTAGTGGCGGTTTGACGCATCTCAGCGAAAAACGCACCGGGCACAATTGGGTGCAGTCGCACCAACGCACCTTCGGTCAGATGATTCACGAGCAAGTGGTTCACCCATACGGTCGCCAAGCGGTCAGCAACGGCGCCATGTTGCGCCAGTGGGGGATGGGTGGTCCAGCGCTCAACGACTGGCCAGATGGGCCGGTGACCGAGCAGACGGTGGCCCACACAAATAAGATGCTCAGCCATGTACGCGGGCCGGTCTTTGATGCGCTGGTCTGGCACGGCGGCAGTGAGCGCTTGGGCAAGTTGCGCTACGAATGGCGCCTGTATCACCAGCCTGCGGTCGTCGAGTTGCACGTCGAGTGGCACAAACGCTGGTGCGACGAGCCCGAGGCGGTCTACCTCGCATTCCCGTTTGCAGCGCCCGATGCGCAGTTACAGTTCGAGAGTAGCGGCGGGTTCTTTACGCCCGGTTCACACGCTGAGGGCGGCCAAATCCCCGGCACGTGCAATCGCTACTACACCGTCCAGCGGGCGGCGGTGATGAGCAACGTGTGCGATCATTCGTTGTTGTGGGCGCCGCTCGATGCGCCGCTCGTGGTGCCCAACGAGATTCGCTTTGATCGCTGGGAGGTGGCGCCGTGGCAGTGGAACGGCGTGCTCGCCTCGATGCCGGTCAACCACTATTGGCACACCAACTTCCCCACCAGTCAACGCGGCGCTTTGACGCTACGCTACCGCATCGGCAGCAGTTATGGCGCTCATAATTTAGACGGTGCGCTCAACACACTGATGCCCCATGAGGCCTTGGGGTGGCGCTAAGATGAACCCTGTGCTCTGGCAACCGAGCGCCGCCCAGCGCGCCCATAGTCAGCTTGCTGTGTTGGCGAGTGCGGCTGAACTGCCCCTCGACTACGCCACCATCTGGCGCTGGTCGGTCGATGCACCGGCGGCGTTTTGGCAGCAGGTGTGGCAGTCGTGTGGTGTTGTTGGTGAGATGGGGACCACTGTGTTGGTGGATGGTCATGCCATGCGCGGCGCCCGCTGGTTCCCCGAGGCGCGCCTGAATTATGCCGAAAATCTGCTCACATACGATATCGCCGAGGCCATTGTCTTCTGGGGTGAAGACGGCACTTGTCGGCGCTACTCGAGTGCTGCGGTGCGCGCCGAGGTTGCCGCCGCTCAACACGTCTTGCGCCAGGCCGGTGTCGGCGTGGGCGACCGCGTGGCCGGCTACCTGCCCAACCTCCCCGAGGCAGTCATCTACATGTTGGCCACAGCGGCGCTCGGCGCCGTGTGGTCGTCGGCGAGCCCCGATTTCGGCGTCCAAGGCGTACTCGACCGCTTCGGCCAAATCACTCCCAAAGCGCTCATCGCCGCCGACGGCTATTGGTACAACGGCACCTGGCACGACACGACCGCCAAGGTTGATCAGATTGTGGCCCAATTGCCTAGCCTGCAGTTGACCGTGATGGTTGGCTATGCCGGTGACATGCGTGGTACATGTGCAGTGGCCCATCTCACCCATCAGCAGGTGAAAGCAATGAACTCTCAGGGTGTGGTTGATTATGCCCGTCTGCCATTCGATCACCCGTTGTTCATCATGTATTCGTCGGGCACCACCGGGGCACCCAAGTGCATTGTGCACTGCGCCGGCGGGACGCTTTTGCAACACCTCAAAGAGCATCAGCTCCAATGCGATGTGCGCCCCGGCGAGCGCGTCTTTTATTTCACCACCTGCGGCTGGATGATGTGGAATTGGCTGGTCTCAAGCCTGGCCAGCGGCGCCACCCTGATGCTCTACGACGGCAATCCGAGTTGGCGCAATGCCACGATGCTGTTTGACTATATCGCCCGCGAGCGCATCACGCTTTTCGGCACGTCGGCCAAGTGGATCGACACGCTGATGAAGTTGCCCCACAATCCGGCGCGCGATTACGATCTATCGAGCGTGCGTCTCATCTGCTCGACCGGGTCGGTACTCGTGCCCGAGGCCTTTGATTTTGTCTATCAGCAGATAAAACCTGACGTGCACCTCGCCTCAATCTCGGGCGGTACTGATATCATCTCGTGCTTCGTGCTGGGCAATCCGCTCGACGTGGTGCGCCGTGGCGAAATCCAAGGGCCCGGACTTGGCATGGCCGTGGCCGTCTTCGACGACGCCGGGCAGGCCTGTGTCGATCAGCCGGGCGAGCTGGTCTGCACGCGCCCGTTCCCCTCGATGCCCATCGGCTTTTGGGGTGATGTGGATGGGCAGGCATATCACCAGGCCTATTTCGCCCGTTACCCACATGTCTGGTGTCACGGCGATTGGGCCAGCCAAACCAGTACCGGTGGTGTGGTCATCTATGGACGATCAGACGCCACGTTGAATCCGGGTGGTGTGCGCATCGGCACCGCCGAGATTTATCAACAGTTGGCAGGCATCGATGAGGTACTCGAGGGTGTGGTGATCGGCCAACACTGGCAAAACGATGTGCGCATCGTGCTGTTTGTGCGCCTGCGCGAGGGGCTGACGTTGACCGATGGATTGCGCGAGCGCATCCGCCGGCATATTCGTGCGCAGACCACGCCCCGCCACGTGCCGGCGGTGATTGTGCAGGTTGATGACGTGCCACGCACCAAATCAGGCAAAATCGTCGAATTGGCGGTGCGTGCCGTGGTGCATAATCAACCGGTGCGTAACCGCGAAGCCCTAGCCAACCCTGAGGCCCTGGCCCAATACCAGCACCGCCCCGAATTGGCCGACCCGTGATATACGGTATGGATTGGCATGGATTGGATGGATGTGCAGAGACGCATGGTCATGCGTCACAATGACGATGATGGATTGGCATGGATATTGGCCGACCCGTGATATACGGTATGGATTGGCATGGATTGGATGGATGTGCAGAGACGCATGACCATGTGTCTCTGATATAAATTGGTCATGCGTCTCTGATATAAATTGGTCATGCGTCTCTGATGTAAATTGACCATGCGTCACGATAATGCGTCTGATACGAAAGGAACCCACCGATGAACGACGAATGGGGATTGAGCACCCGCAGTATCCATGTCGGGTGGCAACCCGACCCAGCCACCGGCGCAGTCAAGCGCCCGTTGGTGATGGCCAACAGTTATGTATTACCGCCCGACGGCGATTGGGATGCCGTGCCGTTCGGGTACGCCCGCGACCTCAATCCCAACGCGCGCTGGCTCGAAGAGCGCCTGCAAGCGCTCGAGGGCGGCGAGGATTGCGTGGTAACGGCCAGCGGCGTCAGCGCCATCAACGGTACGTTTATGGCCTTGTTGAGTAGCGGCGACCATATCATCTGTTCCGATATTTCGTATGTGTCGGTGCGTACCATGTTGCTCGAGCATTTTCCCAAAAGGTTCGGCATCGAAACGACCTTACTCGACACCTCAGATGTGGCAGCCGTTGCGGCGGCGATTCGCCCCAACACAAAAATCATCCACGTCGAGACACCCGGCAACCCGACCACCCGTATCAGTGACCTCGCCGCAATTGCCGAGATTGCCCACGCCCACGGCGCCTTGTTGACCGTCGATAGCACCTGGTCGGGCCTGACCACGCAACACCCATTTGTGCTCGGTGCCGACATCGTGATGCACAGCATCTCAAAGTACATCAACGGCCACGGCGATGCCCTCGGCGGTGCCGTGTTTGGCCCCAAGGCGCTGATGGATGTGGTGCGCTTGTTTGTGGTCAAAGACATGGGCGCCTGTATCAGTCCATTCAACGCCTGGCAGGTGATGCGCGGCGTGGCCACCCTCGAGTTGCGTATGGCGCGCCACAACGAAAACGCCATGCGTGTGGCTGAGTACCTCGAGGCGCACCCCAAAGTGGCGTTTGTGCGCTACCCGGGGCTCAAGAGTCACCCCAATCATGCGGTGGCAGTGCGACAGATGCATGGGTTTTCGAGCATGCTGAACTTTGATCTCGTCGACCAAAGCAAGCGGGCCGAGTTCATTGCGCATCTCAAGGTCTTTGTGCATGCGGTCAGTTTGGGCCACGACGAGAGCTTGATTTTTGTCTATACCGATGCCACGACGGGTGAGTCGTTTTATCGGGTGAGTATCGGCATCGAAAACGTCGAGGATTTGATCGCTGATCTCGCGCAAGCACTCGCTCTGTGTTAGCTTGATGTGGCAGGAATTTGCTCAAGATTCGGGATAAGTTGCAAGAATAGCTGCCGATCTGCATCGCGTAATCGCACTTCATGGTGTATTGCGTGATGCAGATAACCTATAATCAAACTACGAATCACACTGCTTGATGCGGTATACGCCTTGGTCAACGATTCATAAAACTCATCATTCAAGGTGAAATACGATGCATCTGTGTTGCTCGATGCGCGTGGTGTCCGATAGTCAATGCCAAATTGCTCGTAGAGCGTGGCAATATATGCGGCAAAGAAGTCTTCAATCTGCGTCATCATCGATGCAGGAATCTCGAAACGTGGTCCGCGAATAAATGTGAGTGGATAATTGTCGCCAATCTTTCGCTTGGGATTAATCGCATCGTTTGTATTCAGCGGCTCATGGGTATTAATGTAATCACAGATATCAATGGCGAATTGCGTCATGCTCTGATTAATCGTAAATTTTGGTAGTTGTTCGGTATCGATATCGATGCCGATATCACTACAAAACCCCGCAATAATGCCTTTGGGGTGCGCAACGAGATTCTCGTATGTGCGGAGGTGCGTATTGTGGGCGCCAAAAATAGTGACACACCGCTGATAAATACTGGTGTAGACGACTGCGGCATGGTCATTGATATAAGGCCATGCGCTTTGGTATGTATGATGCTGCCGAACTAATTGCTGTAACATTGAACGAGTCCATTCAATGTGATGCCGAGTGTAAATAAATACATCAATTTTTGCATCGAAGTGTGTGTGAAAGAAGGTATAGATATTGTGCAAATCTTTGTCTTCAAACAACGACACATTCTCTGAGCTTATGATGACCGTATGGGCATCGGTCGTGCGCAATTCTTCCATTAATTTGCCTTCGCCAGCCTGGCGATCCTCGGCAATTCGACTTGCGCTGAAACCGATATTACGCATGTAGTAGGTTATATCTTCTTTGAACAAAATATAGAGAAAATGATCGTGTTGCGCTGACCATGGGTTTGGTGATACCCATGATGTAGGATACAAAACCCCATGTTCTTTGAGGATATCGGCAGCGCGAAAAAACGAAAGTTGTATGCTCGAGGTCCCTGTTTTGTGGAGACCTATATGCAAAATAATTCGCTTAATACGCGGATTTAGAATTTCGCGAGACATCCGATTACTCCTACAACACAGCTACTAGTTGAGGATTATAGCATAGCTGTGCGTTGATACGCACCTGTCCTTCGACTGCTCTTGCGCAACGTAATACCTGCATATTTCATAAGAATCATTACTGTCATGTTTGTTGTTGTTTTGTGGTTCATTATTTCGCTTGATTGAGATGGATAGATAGCAATAGATTTTTGTGAATGCGCCATTTTACTACTTGACTTTTTCGTGATTTGTGTCACAATCGGGGCGAAGGGATGAAGCGTAGGGTGTCGAGGGAGGGATGTCATGACCAACGTTGTTTTGGCCTGTGTAGATGGTTCGCAGTATATGACCAGCGTCTGTGATCATGCCAGTTGGGCGGCCCAACAACTCGGGCAAGGTGTGCAGTTGCTGCATACCCAGGTTGCTCAGCACGATTATCTCGTGCCTGCTGACTTCGGTAGTGCCGTCGGTATGGCTGTGAGTGCCGAACTGCTCGAGAAGTTGACCGAAATGGACGAAGCCCGTAGCCAGCTCGAGCAACAAAAAGGTCGTGTCGTGCTCGATCATGCCGTCGCCCTCGTGTCTGCCCGTGGCGTAAGCGCTACCACTCGGCAAGAGTGGGGTGGTCTCGTTGATGTGCTCGCTGAGCTTGAATCAGGTGCCTCAATTGTATTGATTGGCAAACGCGGCGAAACCGCCCAGCAGGCCGCCAATCACCTCGGCTCAAATCTCGAGCGCGTCGTACGCGCCGCCCAAGTGCCGGTGCTCGTGTGTGCTCGTGATTTTGCGCCAATTGAGCGCCTCGTATTGGCCTACGACGACGGTGCTAGCGCCCGCAAGGCCCTTGAGTATATTGCTAAGAGTCCACTCTTTGCCGGCGTTGAGGTGCATCTCATCTATGTCGGCACCGATAACCCTGAGACGCGTGTCATGCTCAAAGAGGCCGCTACCGTGCTCACCAAAGCTGGGCGCACGGCGCATACCCATATTGCCTCAGGCACGGCCGACCACGCGATTACCGAATATGTGGTGCTCCACAATATTCAGCTGATCGTGATGGGTGCCTATAGTCATTCGCCGTTGCGCAATTTCTTTGTGGGGAGCACTACGAGTGCGATTTTGCAATCAGCACCGGTGTCGGTGTTGTTGTTCCGTTAAACAAAATACCCCCCAGTAGAGCCGCAGCATGCTGCGGCTCTACTGGGGGGCATATTTACCACGTCAACCCGTGTCCAAACGGGTACAACGGATCTGCTGAATCGTACGGCAGGTCTTCTTTTTGGTTGTCGACGGCTGTCATTGACGACGGTAACTCAAACGGCAATGTGCCACTCGGCGATACCTTGCCGAAGACGATGTCGCACAACGCTGCATCACTTACGCCAAATGTACCAATCAGACCGGCAGATGCGGCGTTGATCTCGGGGATGACGGCCGGACGGTCGAGGTAGATGTCAACAATCGTGGGCACCTTGGCGAGCAGATCGAGGATGCGTTGTAATGCCTCACCTTTGAAGTCTAGATCACCGCTATGGAACATCTGCTCCAAAAAGACACCTCCCTCACGCGGGTAATACGGCGTTGTGATGCGAATCAACGCCATATCTGCCGCTTCTGGAGTCGCAACGACGTCGGCGTATTGATTGACAATCTCTGCATTCATCCCCTCAACATAGACGTTGATGCGCTGACGGACTGGCAACAAGTTGGCGCGGTTGTGGAGCGGCACAATCGCTTTCCGTTGGGCGGCTTCTCCCGCTGCGCGGAATTCGGGATTGCCTGCGATCTTCAGTGTGTCATCGAGATTAATATAGGGGTTCTCAAACAACCCTTGGCGGGACTTGTCGCGCAAAATGCGCCGACACGACTGGTCAATCCGCTCCATGCTGACTTGCCCACTCTCGACCAACTCAATGACGAGCTCGGTACACGTCTCGCCACCGAACTGGTCAACGCCGGCCTCAAGCGCATATTTGACGCGCTCGAGTGGCGTCAAATGCTCGACACCCCATGCACGAGCGACCCACACTGGCCCTGGTAATCCAGTTGTGTCGGTAATCAATCCCCAGTCGGTGCAAATGACTCCGTCGAAGCCGTACTTCTCGCGCAATAATCCGGTGATAATCCCCTTGTTATAGCCAAAGCCGACTTCTTCGTACTGCGTCCCCACCGGCATGCCGTAGTATGGCATGATTTGGGCGGTGCCTGCCGCAAATGCTGCCTCGAATGGAATCAAGTGGTAGTCGAAGTTGTTGCCCGGGTAGACCTGCTCGCGACCGAACTCAAAGTGCGGGTCGTGCCCGTCGAGTTGTGGTCCGCCACCGGGGAAGTGCTTGGTCATACACAAGACGCTGTGCGACCCGATCTCTTTGCCCTGAAAACCTCGCACATACGCAGCCGTCATGCGTGCAGATCGCTCGGCATCCTCACCAAACGTGCCCACAATCCGTGACCAGCGCGGCTCAGTGGCCAGATCGCCCATCGGGTGCAACGCAATATGCAACCCCATGGCGCGATATTCCTGGCGCGCAATGTCGCCGAATTGCTCCGTCACCGCCTCGTCGTTGATGGCCGCTAGCCCAATCGGCTCGGGCCACGACGAGAAGTACGGTGTGCCCTGGTTGTTCAGGTCATTTTGTCCCACACCGTGCCGTGGATCGGTGCTGAATTGGTAGGGAATGCCGAGACGCGTCTCTTCGGCGTGCAGTTGCATCGCATTGTGCCAACGTACCATTGCCTCTGGCTGTAGGACGCGCATCGTGCCGTTCTGGGTGATGTGCTTATCAAACATCTCAGCTTTGGTCGAAAACGGCCCCCACATGCCCATGCCCTCGGTGATGCCACCGTCGTCGTCCATCATCACGAAGTTTTGGAACATCAATCCCGCTTTTTCGGCGAGGCTCATCTGGTTGAGCAAATCCGTCACACGTGCATCAATTGGTTGACGATAATCTTCGTAAATGTCAAGTTTGCCGTTTTTGTTGAGATCGCGGAATACGGTTCCATCAATAGTTATCCGAGGCGCTGGCATACGATACCCTTTATGTTTCATTGTCCTCTGATTATAGCAACTCTTCTTACGTTTGCGTAGTATCACGCTGTGGCATGTAAAACATTTCACGCATGAGGGCATTCAGCTCAAAACGAAAGAGTTGCGCCCAGTCAACGCCAAATGCCGGGATTTGCTGCACAATCTCGCCACCTACTAACCCGTGAAGTCGTGACCAAATCACCACCGTCGTTGCTACCGCGGTCGCATCAACGGCCCCTACGATTGATTGCCACGTTGCAAGGGCGCGCTGCCCCTCTGGCGTGAGCGTCAAACTCGTGCGGATACGCATCAGATGTTGTTGACGCAATGCCTCGCTCGCTGCAACGAACGGCGCTAATAACGGAATAATCATGGCTGGTGGCATCGTCTGACCCGGATCGGGTGCAAAGACCACCTGATACGCATACGGCGTGGCAACCGCCCATGCGCGATAGGCTTGGCATAACGCGTGCATGCCCGTGTGCGCCCGCGCTGCCCCGTGCTTCTGCCATAGTTGCTGGAGCTGTGTGGTGCCCTGCGCAACATGGCTCTGCTGCAATGCCCGAATAAGCGCGCTCCGATCTGGGTAGTAATGATATATCGCCGGCGCCGTAATTCCCAACGTGCGCCCTAAGGCGCGCAAGTTGATGGCATCTGTGCCGCCAACCGCAATCTGTGCCCACGCTGCCTGCAGTATCTCCTCGGCGAGTGCTGTTGGTGCCGCAGCCTTGGCTGGTCGAGGTGACATGTCCGTCTCCTTTTAATTAAACAATGTAAATATACAATGTTTAATTATACTGTGAAATAGATGATGACGATGGTGACCTATGACAGGGTCACCAAGAGTCGTCGTGGGCCACGAAAGGAGGTATTGGGCAGGAAGTCGAGCGTCTGGTCGGGTACGAGGTGTGCATTGGGGAAGTGTTGGATGAGTTCGTGGAGTACCACACGTGCTTCGAGGCGGGCGAGTGGGGCTCCGATGCAGTAGTGGGCGCCAAACCCAAAAGACAGGTGTTCGCGGTTATTCGTGCGGAGTGGATCGAAGGTTTGGCTTTCATCAAAATGGTCAACATCGCGATTGGCGGCCCCAATCAGTAGGAGGACGTTGGCATCAGCCGGGATGGTAGTATCTGCGATGGTCACGGGGCGTGTGGTATAGCGACGCATGGCAATCACCGAGGTGTCGAAGCGCAGGAGTTCTTCGATGACGCTGGGGAGCTCGTGCGGGTGTTCGGCCAGATGGCGCCAGTGGTGTGCCTCGTGCAAGAGGCGATAGATGGCGTTGCCGAGCAGGCCGGTCGTGGTTTCGTGGCCGGCAAGGAGCAGACCAAAGACGACACTGGTAATCTCGCCCATGCTCAAGATACTATCGTCGCCGTTGCGCAGGCGAATCAAGTCGCTGGTAAAGTCGTCTTGTGGTTGGTCAGCGCGTTTGGCGACGAAGGTGGCAGCGCGTTGCCAGAAGTCGACCATCTCGCGGGCAAGATCGGCTTGTTGGGCGATATTTGGCTTGCCCCAGGTGAAGAGGACGCGACTTTCGGAGCCAGATTTGATGGCTGGCACTTCGTCGTGTTCCATGCCGATCAGCAAAAAAATCACCTGTGCGGGGAGTTCGTAGATCATCTCAGCGATGATATCAACGGGACCACTGTGCGTCGCCATGCATGCAATGAAAGAGTGGCAGAGCTGGCGGATGCGCGACTCAAGGGTGGCGACGCGTTGTGGTGTAAAGGCGGCATACACATGGCGGCGAATGCGCGTATGCGTCGGTGCGTCGGCGTTCAACAAAACGCGTTGCATGGCGTACCCACCCTGTTGAAAGATGCGTTTGGTTCCGTCGCTTATCGGTGTAAACGGGTCAGTCGAATTGCGCGATGAGAAGCTTTCATGATCTTTGAGCACTGCTTTGATGTCGGCGTAGCGGGTCAGCACCCAATAGCCGAGCGTCGCATCGTAGAACACGGGTTGTTCGCGGTGTAATGCTGCATAGACAC
>VGPG01000089.1 GCA_016875555.1 Chloroflexota bacterium
TGGCACACGTCTTGCACGTCTGTGGCCGTGAGGGTGATGAAGCTGAGCTCCGCCGTCAGCATGCCCAGCTTGCGCCGCACATGCAACAACGCTATCACCTCTTTGCCTATTTGGCAGCCGATGGCGTGGTGACGATGACGGCGGCACTTGCTGCTGCTGACATCACCATCTGCCGGAGTGGAGCGTCGGTACTAGGTGAATTACCGGCTGCCCATGTACCGGCTATTTTGGTGCCGTATCCGTATGTACATCAAGATGAAAATGCAGATTATCTTGTGCGGCACGGTGCAGCCATCAAAGTCAGTGATGCTCGTATTGCTGATGACATAGTGCCCGCACTGACAACGCTCGTGACTACACCAGCTACTCGACAATCAATGCAGATGGCCATGGCCACCCTCGCGCGCCCGCAGGCCGCAGATGACATGGCGCACCTGTTGCAACGCATAGGGCGGAGGAGTTAGATGCACTACCACATCGTAGGCATAGGTGGCGCTGGCATGAGTGCAATCGCCCATATACTGCTGGATCAAGGACATACCGTGAGTGGGAGTGATGCACACCGTGGATCTGCGTGGCAGGCACTTGAAGCACGTGGTGTGACCATCAATCTAGGGCACGACGCATCACGCATGCCGCATGCTGATGCGCTGTTGGCAACCTCCGCAGTGCGCTCACCACACCCCGAACTCGATGCGGCCACAGCGCTGGGTATTCCCGTGTTGCGTCGCCATGATTTGTGGCGTGAATGGTCAACGCAACGGCGTATCGTGGCAGTTGCTGGTACACACGGCAAAACTACGACGAGTGCCATGATTGCCTTGGCACTCAACTATTCGGGGCTTGAGCCAGGGTATGTGTTAGGCGCAGAGATACCCGATTTGCCACGAAGTGCCACCTGGGGGCATCCCGATGCACCACTGGTCATCGAGGCCGATGAATACGACCGTACGTTTTTGGCATTGACCCCTGATATCGCGGTTGTAACCACGCTCGAACTTGATCACGTGGACATCTACCCAACGCTTGACCACTATGTGGCGGCATTTCGGCAGTTCGTGGATCAGGTGCCGCATGCTGAGCGTGTGTTGCTTTCGGGTGATGATAGCGGTGTGCGGAATGCCATTGATCGACCACACGTGCGCTGGTACGGTATTGACGAAGATTTGGCCACGAATCCTGTGGCGTGTGCGCGCATTCCACTCGATTGGTCTGCGAGTGCCATCCATGTTGAGGGTATGCGTCAGCACTACCAACTGTGGCACTATGATCGTCGTTCTTTGGCGATGCGCCTCTATCGTCCGGTGACCACACAACTTGTGGGGTTCCATAATATTTCGAATAGTGTGGCCGCCTATGCGGCGGCAATTATGGCAGGTGCCGATCCTGCGCGTGCAGCCGACGCCATTGCGGCATTCCGTGGGGCGCGTCGACGTTTTGAGCATAAAGGCAGTATCAAGCAGGTGCACGTCATAGATGATTATGCGCACCACCCGACTGAAGTCAAAGCAGTATTGGCAGCGGCACGACGCCATTTTCCGCAGCAACGTATCATCGCATACGTACAACCGCATACGTACAGTCGCACACAAACGCTGGTTGATGCGTGGCGGCACGCATTCGTTGATGCGGATATGGTCTTGGTAGGTGCGATTTATCCTGCTCGTGAAACGGCGATTCCTGGCATCGACGCGGCGTGGTTAGCGGAGATGATTCATCATCCCGATGTGGTCGCAAGTGGTGACGTGGCTGAGAGCGTGGCCACACTGGCAACACGCGTGCAACCGGGCGATGTCGTGATTACCATGAGTGCCGGTGATGGCACGCTCGTTGCATCTGAGCTCCTCAAGGTATTGGAGCACGCATAGATGTCACACGCTGATTTGATGATTCAAGAGTCGGTTCTGCTTGCGCCACTCACGTCGTGGCGTATTGGTGGCGTGGCGCAGTATGTGGCCAACGTGCGCTCAGCCGCCGGAGTAGAAGCAGCATTAGCCTTTGCGGATCAACACCGGTTGCCCGTGTGGATTCTCGGTGGTGGTAGTAACATGCTCATCAGCGATAACGGCTTGCCCGGTGTGGTGATTCGCATGCGTGATACATCAATGCACACCGTAGTGCAGACTGATACGGCGCGTGTCACCATAGGTGCTGGCGCTCCCATGGCCGGGAGTGTTCGCCACCTCGGCAACGCTGGCTGGGCCGGTTTAACCTGGGCTGAGGGCTTGCCGGGCACGTTTGGTGGCGCAGTCTACGGAAATGCTGGTTGCTACGGTGGCGATATCGCACAAAGCGTTGCCGAGGTGCATGTGTGGCGGGCAGGTGCGCTTGTGCATCATACCCCCGATACGCTCGCTTTTGCGTATCGCACAAGTGCCATAAAGCGCCAGAACGCACCCACCATGCACCAGGGTATGCATGTCGGCGATGTTGGTCCGATTGTGGTGGCTGCAACCGTGCAACTGGTGCGCGATGATCCGCAACGCCTCAGTGCCGAGATGGCACGTACCGCCGCATTGCGCCGGAGCAAGACGCCACAAGGGTCATCGTGTGGTAGCGTCTTCAAGAATCCGCCCAATGACTCTGCGGGCCGGTTAATTGAGGCGGCTGGCCTCAAGGGATATACCCACGGTGGTGCTATTGTCTCCGAAAAGCACGCAAACTATATCGTGAATCGTGGTGGTGCAACGAGTGCCGATGTGCGCACCATAGTGGCACACATCCAGTCGGTTGTAATGCGCGAGTTTGGTCTGGCACTCGAGCCTGAAGTGCAGGTGTTGGGAGAAGTGTGGTAGTTGGCACGCACTGTGTTACCACAAGGAGTATGTGACGATGCAACGAAAACGCATTGGCGTGGTGTTTGGTGGACAGTCCGGGGAGCACGAAGTGTCGCTGGTGTCGGCGCGTGCAGTAATGGCTGGCCTTGACCCACAACGATATGACGTGGTCCCCATCGGAATACGCAAAGATGGTCAGTGGTTGGCCGGTGGCGATGTCTTGGCTACGCTCGAAGCAATCTCCGAACGGCATTTGCTCCCGGGTGGCGGGCACAATGTGCAAGAACCGACACGCCCCGCACAAATTACTGCATCGCCAGCGTTGATGCTCCGTGGCCAACACGAATTGCGGCAACTTGTGCATGCACTCGACCTGGTCTTTCCCGTGTTGCATGGCCCCTTTGGCGAGGATGGCACGATTCAAGGGATGCTCGACCTTGCGGGTGTCCCCTATGTCGGTTGTGGTGTGCTTGCGTCAGCAGTTGGCATGGACAAAGCCATGTCAAAAGCAGCATTTCGTGCGGCCGGTATTCCAATCGTGCCCTGGGTACTGGTGCGTGCCGTCCAAATACAACAATCGCCCGAACGTGTCATCGCAGAACTTGAGCATGTACTGCAGTATCCCATGTTTGTAAAGCCGGCAAACATGGGCAGTAGTGTGGGTATCAGTAAAGTGAAACATCGTACAGATTTGTTGGACGCGTTACAGCTTGCTGCGCAGTATGATCGACGAATTGTCGTCGAACAAGGCATTGTAGCGCGAGAAATCGAAGTCAGTGTGCTGGGGAATGACTATCCTGAAGCGAGTCTTCCCGGCGAAATTATTCCGGCCAATGAGTGGTATGATTATAATGCAAAGTATCTAAATGATGCGACGCAAATTGTGGTTCCCGCCCACCTGACTGAGACACAAGTCTTTACAGTGCAGCAGCTCGCGCTGCAGGCATTTCAGGCAGTAGATGGCGCAGGATTAGCGCGTGTTGATTTCTTGTTTGATCAAGAAAACGACATTTTCTATCTGAGTGAAATCAATACCATGCCTGGCTTCACACCGATGAGCATGTACGCCAAGATGTGGCAGGCAAGCGGTATTTCGTATCCTGAGTTGGTCGAACGTCTGGTCGCATTGGCGCTTGAACGTGGTCCGCGTGCGAAAGGATAAAGTTGCGTGAACGCGCATCGTCGTCGCCCATATGAACAAACGCCACCCAGCGGTGTACGCCGTGGGACGCATGTGCGTCCCGGCATGCGACTCCGTCTGCAGGCATTTGTGATGAGCGGGCGCCTACTGAGCGTGGTGTTGCTTGGCATCGTGCTGTACTTTGCGGTGACGATGATGTGGTCACATGCCTATACGGTACGGCATGTGGTTGTCGAAGGTGCCACGACGATGAGTACGCAACGTGTCAGCGAGATCGCAGACGTCATGGATATCCCTATTTGGCAAGTTGATGGCGATGCAATCGCTGCCCGCCTCAAAACCAACCCATATGTGGTGAGTGCGGATGTTCATGTACAACTCCCCGATACGGTGCGCGTGGAACTTCGCGAACAGCAGAGCGAAATCCGTTGGAAAAGTGGCGATTGGTATCTCATTGTGGATGCCGAAGGGGCCGTGCTGGGCATCGACTCCGCCGTTGTGCTGACTGATACACTCGTCATCTATGATGACCGTGCCGTCGCACTTGTGGCCGGTGATACGGTTGATAGCACGGTGTTGGCACTTGCACGTGATGTCTATCTGCGGTTGCCTGCAGATGCCGGTGTTACAATCAATCGTATTCATTGGCATGATCAACGGGGACTCAGTGTGCGCACGGCTACCGATCAGTTAATCCTGATTGGTACGGGTGATCGTCTTGATGAGAAGATTGCCTTGCTTGCCTCGTTGCAACAATCGAATACTGCCTATGCGTTTGCCGATTTGCGCCCACTTACACCCTACTATCGGCTCGACATTCCCATGATGTTTTTGGCACCGACAACTGCGCCAATTAGCGATACAACCACCATACAGCCATAAGTTGAGGATTAGTATGCCATTGAGAAACATTGCTGCCATCGACATCGGTACAACCAAAATAGTTACCGTGATTGCACAAATTGATACCAACAATGCGATTACCGTGTTGGGATACGGTGATGTGCCGTCCAAAGGTATTGAGCGTGGGATGGTCGTGAATCTTGATGAAGCTGCCCGTGCTGTGAACTCGAGTATCAGCAAAGCAGAGCTGATGGCTGGGTATCGCATCGAATCTGCATTTGTGTCAATTACCGGGCGTCATATTCGCTCATATGTACGCGATGGTGCCGTTGCTATCGCACGGCCGGCGATGGGGGCCGGTACGAGTACCTATGGCACCGTCACGCGTGAGGATATTTTGCGCGCCGTTGAGACGGCACAAGCAGAAGCGATGCCATCGTCACTCGAACAACTCCACGTCATGCCGTATCGCTATGTGCTTGACGGCACCGAAGTCCATGATCCCGTGGGTATGCCGGGCTTGCGCCTTGATGTTGACATCCATGTGGTGGTGTGTGATTCTACTGCCATCGAGAACATCATCAAAATTGTGCGTCATAGCAAAGTTGAAATTGACGATATTGTGTTGCAACCAATTGCAGCCGCCGAAGGTGTACTCACCGAAGATGAACGCAAAAACGGCGTGATTTTGGTGGATATTGGGAGCGGTTCAACGGGTCTCGCCTTCTTTGCCCGTGGTAATGTCTGGCATACGGCCATGATTCCTATTGGCGGTCAAACGATTACCAATGATATTAGCATCACGTTCCAACTGAATCCGCATTCCGCTGAGACAAATAAACGCCAGATGGGTGAGGCTATCGCTGATCCGCATCGGCACAACGACATCATTGAGGTCGAGGGTGTTCGACCCGGCGAGCGTATGTCCATTAGTCGCCTGCAGTTCAATGAGTGCATTCAAGCGCGGAGCGATGAACTCATCGATTTTATCATCCGTGAAGTTGACCGAAGTGTCTACGATGGCGCGTATGCCGCTGGCGTGGTGCTGACGGGTGGCGGTTCACAACTCAAGCGCATTGACCGACTCTTCTATGAACGATTGACCGCACCGGTGCGCATTGCCACCGTCCCCGATGTTCAAGGGCATGATTTGACCGCACCCACGTATGCCACGGCACTCGGTTTGATTCGTTGGGGTTATAATCATGGGCGCATTGATGCACGTGGCCCTGACGAGGATAGTCGCTGGGTCGAAATTTATGAGCGGTTTAAGTCCTGGCTCCGTGAGTTTTTGCCGTAATTTGGGCACATGTCATCGCATTGAATAATTTACATAATTAAATATTTGAACAGTAAATTTATATTCGTTGTATTGATGTCATGATTGCTTTATGAGCGATTTGATGTGTGTGTGTACTCACCATATACCTGGCTTTTTTGTCTGACTTTTTGTGTAAATATGTAAATAATTATTGCAGTATAACCCAGAAGATGCGCCTAGTTTTGTCGAAGGATTTATCGATCGTGCTGATACGATTATCGGCCGGTGATTGTGTCATGCACTGGATGATTGTGGATAGATATCGCTGAAATACGTGGTTGAATCGGGCAATTGAAGTACATACGAAGTCGGTATGGAACGCCGGTCACATTGACGCAACACGTGGCATGTATTCTATACACAAAACTCCACAAGTGTAGTATAATGGGTTCATGATTACAAAATGATTGCAAAGCAGTGTTCGTGACGATGTTTTTCTTGGCGGCTGGGGGGACATGTAGTCGTTGAGATGGGCACAGACAAACCACTGCGATGGAGGTTTAGATGCCACACAACCCAACAGAAATTAACGAGCGCGTTGCAGTTATCCGAGTGATTGGTGTCGGCGGTGGTGGTTCAAACGCCGTCGATCGCATGATTGCGGATGGTGTACAAAATGTCGATTTCATCACGGTCAACACGGATGCACAGGCCCTCCAAAAGTCTGTTGCGCCCACCCGCATTCGCATTGGCGATAAGCTTACCAAAGGGTTAGGTGCCGGTAATGACCCCGTCGTCGGCGAGAAAGCGGCTGAAGAATCCGCAGCCGACTTAGTTGAGGCGTTGCGTGGTGCAGACATGGTATTTGTGACGGCCGGCATGGGCGGTGGCACTGGTACGGGTGCTGCGCCGGTGATTGCCCGGTTGGCGAATGAGCTCGGTATTTTGACGGTTGCTGTGGTAACCCGACCATTTGACTTTGAGGGGCGTGAGCGCCGTAAGCAAGCGGAGCGCGGTATTGAGCGATTGCGTCCGTACGTTGACACCTTGGTAGTGGTACCGAACCAGCGCTTATTAACGGCGAGCAATCGGACTGCAACATTACAGCAGGCATTCCAAATTGCTGACAGTGTCCTGCGTCAGGGTATACAAGGCATTGCCGACATGATTAACTTGGCCGGTTTAATCAACGTAGACTTCGCTGATGTCCGCTCAGTCATGCAGCGATCAGGGTCAGCGTTGATGTCAATCGGTATCGGGAATGGTGAGAATCGTCTCGTAGATGCCGTCAAAGAGGCCATCGAATCGCCCTTGCTTGAAGTCACGATTACCGGTGCGCGTAGCGTCTTGATGAACGTTACCGGTGGCGAAGACTTGACACTCTTTGAAGTGCAAGAGTCAGCCACAATTATCGAAGAGTCGGTAGCACCCGATGCCAACATCATCTGGGGCTTGCTCATCGATCCGAACTTCCCACGGGGGCAAGTGAAGGTCACCTTGATTGCAACTGGTTTTGAAGAAGAGCAGAAACAAGTAGCAGCCGTACAACCTGTAGCACGTGCACCAATGCGCGAAGAGCCACGCTTCATTGATGGGCGCCGCCCACAGATGCCGCCCAATACCAACAGCGGCTCAATAACGGCACCCACCTCCGATCCAAAGCGAGAGACGCCGATAAGCGCCAATCCGCTTGATGCGCAGTCGCGCGATAACCGGCCCCCGGTATCACCAATGGGCAATAGCGGTAGTTCGACGACGCGTCAGCCATCACAACCATTGGTGACATCAAGTGGTCGTACGGGGCGCACATCACAGCCACTACGCAATTTGCCGAGCGCCAAAGATGTTGATTTGCCAACATTCGTGCGTTCGCGCATTGACAAAGACCGTTCCGGCAACTAGTTCATCGCACACTACGAACGCAACTCGTGAGACGGAACACGGCCAACGGTGAATTGGTCGGTGTTTCGTCTGTTGGTTGCATCGTCTATGCATAATCCCATGTGATACTTCAACAAAGAAAGGAAACCGCCAGTGACAAATTATCATTCACGCAATGTGCGTGCGGTTATCAAGGTTATCGGTGTTGGTGGCGGCGGTTCAAATGCAATTGATCGCATGGTTGAGGATGGTTTACAAGACGTTGAGTTTGTGGCGGTAAACACCGACCTGCAAGTGTTACGCAACTCCAAGGCCTCGCAGCGCATCTGTATCGGTGAGCGTCTGACGCGTGGCATGGGTGCGGGCGGTGAGCCTGGCGTTGGCACCAAAGCGGCCGAAGAGACCAGTGAAGAACTATACGAGATCATCAAAGGGGCTGATATGGTCTTCATTACCGCCGGTATGGGTGGCGGTACTGGGACCGGTGCAGCGCCGATTGTGGCACAAATCGCCCAAGACCTTCAAGTATTGACGGTTGCAGTGGTAACCAAACCATTTAAATTTGAAGGCCCTAAGCGTATCAAACAGGCCGAATATGGCATAGAGCAGTTGCGCAAATACGTTGATGCACTGGTTGTCGTGCCGAATGATCGCTTAATTGAAGCATATGCACGGCGTGGTGTATCCATGCTCCAGGGTTTTCAAATCGCAGATAGCGTGTTGCGCCAGGGTATTCAGGGTGTGGCAGACTTGATTACCAAGCCAGGCATCGTGAATGTGGACTTTGCGGATGTGCGCACAGTGCTCGAAAACTCCGGCGAAGCGTTGATGTCAATTGGTGTGGGTTCTGGCGAAAATCGCATCCAACAGGCCATTGATTCGGCCATGTCTTCTCCTTTACTTGACATGGAGATTCGCGGGGCCAAGCGTGTGTTGCTGAATATTGCGTGTGGTGAGGATTTGCGCATGCAAGAGGTAGCCGATGCGGCAAGCATGATCGAATCAACCGTTGACGAAGATGCACAAATCATCTGGGGGACCACGGTTGATCCGAATTTTCCACCCGATCAAGTCAAAATCACTTTGCTGGCCACTGGGATAACCGTCATGCGCCCGAAGGTGTTACATCCAATGCGACCGGCGTATCCCGTGCCTGAGAGCGGTACAAATCAGGGCGGCGATATTCGTGGGGGTAATGCGGGGAATAGTGGTTCTGACATTCGTGGTATTCGGCCATTGCCGACACCACCATTGACGCCACAACCCCCACAGACAAACCGTCCTATCACGGGGAGCAACCCAACGATTTCTGACAATGCATCGCAAGGTGCGCGTTCAAATGGTTCGATTATGGGGGGCCGTTCGCCACTTGATGGACGACGGCGCACGGATTCGTCGACCGATCGCATCCCGAACGACGATGTGGATTTGTCAGTTCCACCGCATATGCGCAAAAATCCACCGCGCTAGGCTGTTGGTGATGACACGGGGTTGGGTTCGCCCGACTCCGTGTTTTTTTGTGCAAAGCCGGACACAGAGTAATATATAATTGTATTGCCGCTATGTCAGAGAGGATACGGAAATGGCCACAATGATAGTGACAAATGGTCCGATTTATACACTTGATCCACAGTTGCCACGAGTTGATGCGATTGGCATTCGCGATGGCGTCGTATGTGTGGCTGGGAGTCGTGCCGACGTCGATGCAGTAATGGGGACTCCAGAGTATACGCTCGATTTACAAGGGCATGCGGTTATTCCTGGATTAACCGATGCACACGTACACATCATTTCGCATGGATTGACTTTGCGCCAAGTCGCCCTCGACGGGATTGCCGACTTTGAGACCGTATTAGGCAAAATCGCCGCCGCACATGCACAAACACCCGGCAACAGTTGGCTCCAGGGATTTGGTTGGGACCACACGTTATGGGGTGGACGCTGGCCGACGGCCGATGATCTCGAGCAAGTTGCGCCTGGTCGCCCAGTCATCATGTCGCGCAAAGATGGACACTCGGTATGGGTGAACCGCACAGCACTGCAAATCGCTGGTATCACCAAAGATTCGGTGGCACCCGATGGTGGTAGCTTTGATCGTGATGCGCACGGCCATCCGACTGGTATCTTCAAAGAAAATGCAATCGATGCCATGATTCGTTGCCATGTACCGCCTTTAACTGACGATGATCGGCTTGAGGCAATTCGCGCCACATTTGCAGAAGGGTATCGGTACGGTCTGGTGGGCATGCATGGGCTCACGGCGATGCGCAACGATGGCGCATTGCATTTGCGTCTGCTCCAGCGTCTGCGCGAAGTCGGCGAGATGCCGGGACGTGTGTTGATGACGTTTGACCCCACCGGATTCGAGCATGCCCTTGAGTTTGGTATTCGAAGTGGTCTCGGTGATGACTGGTTGCGCCTCGGTCAATTTAAGTTTTTTGTGGACGGTACCCTCGGTTCTGAGACCGCTGACATGCTCGCACCATTTGAAGGCGGCAACAACTATGGATTGCCAACACTAACCGTCGCAGAAATTAATGATTTTGTGCGGCGTGCAAACCATGCAGGTATTGGTATTGCGGTGCATTGTATTGGCGATGGTGCGAATCGCAAAGTGCTTGACGCCATCGAATTATCACTGCGAGAACTTCAGCGTGCGGGCGAGTCACTC
>VGPG01000090.1 GCA_016875555.1 Chloroflexota bacterium
CATGATGACTCGAGCTCGTGCCGTCACTGAAGTCCATGTGCCGTCAGCTGCTTTGAGCTCATTTGGCAATGATGCTGCGCCAGTAATTGGTGCTGCACGAAGCACACCTTCTTTGCTTAAGTTGATATGTGTTAGCATATCGGTACTGATAAAAATATCTGCTTGCGGATTTGCGCGTTCTTCAAGATTGGCAGCCGCTAATTCATTATTTTTTCCTGATTTGAGCTCTACGGTAATATTGGGATGTTCACGCTTGAATGCTTCGATGATGGGAAGAATTAATGCTTCACTTCGCCCACTGTATATCACCAGTCTTCCTTGAGTTGATGCACTTGCCCCCTGCTCCGTAGTTGACGAATCTTGATTGGTGGCAGGTGTGCTGCCACAACTCACGATAAACATGAGTAGACAAACAAGTACGAACGTTGCGTACTTCTTCCGAACGGTGTTCACTGCCATGACAAATTCCTTATCTCACGAACCATGTCCCATAACATGTGACAACAGTATACGTGCATTATTTTAATTTTGCAAGTAAAAGGTTATAAAAATGTTTTTAATGTTGAAACTGGTGGCGTACTGAGTACAGGGTCAATTAATCCATGGTTCGAGGTGACGTGCATCGTTCTCGATTATCGTCCGTGAAATCGCTTTTGCGACGATACATCCCACGATGTTGCCGGTGCCACTGTAGGCACCACATGCCCACACGTTCGGCATGAGCAGCCCTACAAATGGACGCACATCGTCATGTCGATACGCAACGCATGCGCCCCAACGATGTGTGATGGGTGCTGATGTGTTGACAACGGTACGTAAACGTTCTTCGATTACTGACTGAATGTTTTGGGTAGGGTTGGGGTTGTAACCCCATTCTTCGCTCGCATACAAATCACGACCGCCACCAATTGCGATTCGACCATCAGGGCGTTGTTGCCAGTAGTCGTAACCATAGCGGTAGTACACAGGGCGTGAAAGTGCTACATCGTGTGCGGGAGCAGTAGCGGCCATTTGGAGACGTGTTGTTTGGACAATGGATCGTAATTGGGGGAATAGTTGCTCTAAACGACCGTCCACGGCGACAATGACATGTTTGCATTGAATGTGATACTGCTCAATGGTGACCAAATTACTTTGAATTGTTGTCACCGATGAGCGCTCAAACAAGCGTGCTCCCAGTGTCGTTGCCTGCTGGGCTAACCGTCGCACACGGTAGAGTGGCTGGAATGTGCCATCGTTGGGGAAGAGAATGCCACGTCCCTCACTCCCTTCGTACGTCTTCACGGGCAAGCCATCGTGTTGCATGACACGAAATTGTGCCAGACAATCGGCGTATTCTTCGTCGTCAGCGGCGATGCGAAGTGATCCACTCATCCGCAAACCAGGCTCTTCTTTTTGTAGATCGGCTATCGCATCAAGTGTGAGTTGGTACAGTGTCGTAGCACGATGATGGCCGAGTGCGTCTACTGCGTCATGATGAAATGCCGCTAGGCCAGCGAGCACAAACCCGCCGTTGCTCCCGGCTGCGCCACCACCAATCATACCGGCGTCAACACCAATTACATCAAACCCATGCTGTGCAAGCGTCACAATCGCACTGAGTCCAGATGCACCTAGCCCAATTACACACACATCAGCAGTCTGATGTGCATGGATTGATTCGCATGCCCACCATGGTTGATCGTTCCAGAGTACATCGTTTGTTGTGTTCATATGCCCCCCATCCGTTTGCACTCACAATGTAGCACACAAAATCATTGTGGAACAAGGTTGACCAATCTTCACATCATCTCATGTATAATTCACCTAACCATGAGGAACGAGGAACCATATGTTGTCGAATGCCCAACCGTTGACGCTGAATGATGGACAGATTGCACAGGTCACCGAACAGCTCTATGGATTTGTGCCATCAATCCAACGATTGCCCGGTGAGTATGACTGTAATGCGCTTGTGACACATCCAAATGGAGATAAATATGTGCTCAAGATGATGCATCCTGAGCGTACGAGTGATTTTGTTGACATGCAAATAGCTGCGCTAACTCATATTGCAACCCATGCAGCGCATGTGCCGACGCAGCGTGTGATTCCCCAGCTGAGTGGTGCACTTTGGGCGACAATCAAAGTCGCAGAGACAACACAAATCGTATGGATGCTGAGTTACATCGATGGCACTTTGTTCGCAGATGCATCACCAATTGATGATGCCATCGTTGGCAACTTGGCCACACTCATTGGTCAACTCGATACGGCACTACAGACGTTTCACCATTCAGCGACCGACCGTGTGCTCGAGTGGGACGTGTTGCGCGCGGAGTGGATAGGTTCCTACTTGCATGCGTTTGCGAGCGACACCGAACGCAATCTCGTGCACATGATGTTGTCGCGCTTCCAACAAAATATGCACCTCCACGGAGCGGAATTGCGCAAAAGTGTGATCCACGGTGACGCAAATGACTACAACGTGGTGGTTGGACAACCGGGATACAACAATCGCCAAGTAACCGGACTCCTTGATTTCGGCGATATGATGCGAACAGCCACGGTAAGCGAATTAGCCATCGCAGCAGCCTACGCAATCATGCGGCATCCACAACCAATTGATGCCTTGATGATTATGGTGTCGCGTTATCATGCACAACATCCACTTAACGAAGCCGAAATGGCCCTATTATTCGACCTCGTTTGTATGCGACTATGCATAAGTGTGACGGTGTCGGCTATCCGTAAGCGTGAACGCCCAAATGATGCGTACATGGTTGTGAGTGAGGCACCAGCATGGAATTTACTGCATTTGTTTGCGGCGCAACACCCACGTATGATGCACTATCGAATTCGTAGTGCCTGTGGTGTACAACCAGTGCCAGCACATGATCGCATTGTTTCGTGGATAGAGGCGCAACCCAGTGCTCCCATTCTTGGCAAATCATTAGAACGACATGAAACGGTAGCCCTTGATCTCAGTGTTGGCAGTACCGTTCTTGGTGCTGACCCTCGCAATGCGACGATGCCACGGTTTGCGCATGTAATTGAGTCATTCATGGATGGTCGTATCGGTGTTGGTGGCTATCTTGAGCCGCGCATGATTTACACAACCGATCGTTATGAATCTGCAGAAGCGTTTACCGCAGAACGTCGAACACTTCACCTCGCAGTAGATTTTTGGGGGCCAGCAGGTAGACCAGTGCATGCCGTACTCCCCGGTACGGTCTACATGCTTGAGTACCTGCCTGCTGATCTCGATTACGGATATTTGACGGTGTTAGAGCACGTCACGGATGCGGGGGATCGATTTTATACGGTGTATGGCCATCTCAGTGATGAATCAATGCGCACATTGGTGGTCGGCCAAGTGGTTGAGGCTGGGCAGCGTATCGGCAGTTTTGGCGTTCCTGACGTAAATGGAAAATGGCCAACCCATTTGCATTTTCAGATTGTCTTAGACTTTCTCGACATGGGTCGTGATTTCCCTGGTGTGGGGTATGCATCTCAGCAGCCTATCTGGGCATCATTATCTCCGAATCCCAACGTGATCTTGCGCATGGATGCGGATCGTTTTCCCCCTGCACAAAAACCAGTCACACAGACATTGGTTGAGCGACAGGCACGTATTGGTCGAAACCTGAGTATTTCGTATCGCAAACCACTCAAAATCGTACGTGGCTGGCGTCAATATCTCTACGATCACACGGGTCGTAAGTACATTGATGCATACAACAATGTGGCACATGTCGGGCATTGTCATCCGCGAGTTGTCAAGGCTGCGACCGCCCAATATGCATTGCTCAGCACGAACACACGCTACCTCAACGACCAACTTCAGGAATACGCACGGCGCATGAGTGATACACTCCCCGAAGGTTTGGACGTCTGCTACTTTGTTAACTCTGCCAGCGAAGCAAATGAGTTGGCTATCCGCTTGATGAAAGCGTACACAGGTCGTCAAGATATGATTGTGCTTGATGCGGCATATCATGGACATACCAATACGCTTATTGACATAAGTCCATACAAACACGATGGCCCTGGCGGTACGGGTGCTCCTGAATGGGTGCATACTGCGCTCATTCCTGATGACTATCGTGGTCCATACAAGCGTAACGACCCATTAGCGGGTAAGAAGTATGCTGCACAAGTGAATTCGGTCATCGAACGCATTCAAGCCCAGGGACGAGCACTTGGTGGTTACATTGCTGAAACGTTACCGAGCGTAGGTGGTCAAATCGTCCTCCCGGATGGGTATCTCGCTGATACATATCAATATGTGCGTGCGGCAGGTGGAGTCTGCATCGCCGATGAAGTGCAAGTTGGGTTTGGCCGTGTTGGAACGCATTTTTGGGCGTTCCAGGCTCATGGAGTCATTCCCGACATTGTGGTCATGGGCAAGCCAATTGGTAACGGACAGCCGCTAGGTGCTGTTGTCACCACGCGTGCGATTGCCGACGCATTCAACAATGGGATGGAATACTTCGCCACTTTCGGTGGCAACAATGTCTCGGTAGCGGCCGGGTTGGCGGTGCTTGATGTGCTCCGTGATGAACCACTCCAAGAGAATGCACGGGTCATCGGTGACAGATTGCTCGCCGGGTTGCGTGCCATCGCACCTAAACATACAATGATTGGTGATGTCCGGGGAGCAGGACTATTCTTGGGTGTAGAACTCGTACGTGATCGCCATACACTTGAACCAGCTGAAGAAGAAGCATCGTATGTGTCGAATAGACTGCGCGATTTTGGTATTTTGGCTGGCACCGATGGTCCGTTCCATAATGTGGTTAAAATCCGGCCACCGATGCCGTTCGACGCAGACAATGCTGATTATGTGCTCGAGTGTTTTGATCGAATCATGAATGAAGATGTGGTACGCCGTTAGCACGGTACAACGAGGAGGTCTGTATGATCGCAACACAAGTTTTTGGTCGGACAGGGCACATGAGTACAAAGACCATTTTTGGTGCTGCAGCCTTGAGCAATGTGGATCAGTATACCGCTGACAAAACAATGGAGCACCTGATCCAACACGGAATTAATCACATTGATACGGCGGCTAGCTATGGTGCTTCCGAAGATCGGATCAAGCCGTGGTTGACCAACGGACGCCGAGACCGCTTCTTCCTTGCAACCAAAACCGGTGAACGTACCTATGCTGCGGCGCGTGATCAAATTCGTACGTCGTTGCATCGCATGGGCGTTGACCACATTGATTTAATTCAATTGCACAACTTAGTCGATCAGGCCGAGTGGGATGTGGCAATGGGGCCAGATGGTGCGCTCAAAGCCGCCATCGAAGCACAGAAAGCGGGACTTGTGACTTACATTGGCGTCACTGGTCATGGTCTGCAGGTGGCTAGACGTCATGCTGAATCGCTCGAACGGTACGATTTTGACAGTGTGTTGCTTCCATACAGCTATATATTGATGCAGAATCAACAGTATGCTGCCGATTTTGAACGACTGCTTCAACGTTGTCGTGAGCGCAACGTAGCCGTACAAACCATCAAAGCGATTGTGCGCCGACCGTGGGCCGAAGGAGTGGATCGTCATAGTGCGACATGGTACGAACCACTTCTTGATCAGGCGCAAATTGACACTGCATCGCACTGGGTATTAGCCCGCAAAGGATTGTTTCTCAATACGGTCGGTGATGTGACCATTTTGCCAAAAGTATTCGATGCAGCGGAACGATTCGTGCATGCGCCATCTGAACTTGCTATGCAACAGTTGTTGAAGTTACAAGAGATGGCGCCCCTTTTTGCTGAATAACCTTATTGAAGTGTGCATCGAGGTAACGCATGCAACAACCGTTACAAGCACTTGCTCGCGAGTTTGGTAGTGCAGGGTATACGATTGCGCGGAACTTGTTTAGTTCTGCTGAAATTGAGCAGTACAAAGCGCATTACATGCAAATGAACGCAGATCAGGTCAAAGGTGATACCAGTGGCATCAAGGATGCTTCTGATCCGTTACGAACATACCCACGTATCATGCAAATGCACCGTTGGGATGAACTAACACTCAATTATTTGCTTCACGATCGAGTGCGTGATGTCCTCACCGCCATCCTCGGTTGTGAACCATATGCGGTTCAAACCATGATATATTTCAAACCGCCTGCGGCACGCGGCCAAGCACTCCATCAGGACCAGTATTACTTGCGCGTAGAACCGGGCACCTGTTGTGCCGCGTGGCTGGCCATTGATGATTGTGATGAAGAAAATGGTTGTTTGCAGGTGGTTCCTGGGAGCCATGATCTACCGGTGTTATGTACGGTCGCTGCGGATACAACCCAAAGCTTTACCGATGTTACTGTGCCAGTACCTGATGGCATGACAGTTGCGCCGGTCATCATGAAGGCGGGCGATGTGCTATTCTTCAATGGACAGCTCATCCACGGCAGTTTGCCAAACGTGAGTCATGACCGATTTAGACGGTCATTAATCGCCCATTATGTGGTCGGTGAAGCAGAGAAAGTCTATAAATGGTATCACCCTGCTCTGCGTTTTGATGGTACCATTATGACGCTTGGTGAGAGTCAAGATGGGAGTGAGTGTGGTGTGTGGGTCGAACGCGACGGCACTCGTACAATCGAAATGATCGGCAAAACAAAAGCCGTTGGTGTAGCGCAATAAATTCCGGATAGCATGAAACGGCTACCGGTAAACCGGTAGCCGTTTTTGTGTCATCGAGTTAATAAGGAGTGGATGTGTTTTATAGTCGTTTGCATGAACAATTGACGTCTGGCAAAACCGTCGTTACCGGAGAAATAGCTCCGCCACGTGGTGCCTCTGCCGCATCATTAGTGCGTGTTGCCGCAAATGTTGCTCCTGCGGTTGATGCACTCAATTTGACGGATAATCAACGTGGTTTGGGCAGAATGTCCGCCATGACAGCCGCAATCTTTTTGCGTAACCAGGGGTACGAGGTGATTGCGCAAATGACATGTCAACACCGAAATCGAATTGCATTGCAAGCAGATGCACTCGGTGGCGCAGCATGTGGTGTAACGAATATCCTTGCTATGACCGGTGATCATCCCAAGATTGGCGATCATCCTGAGGCTAAAAACGTTCTCGATCTGAATTCATTCCAACTCATCAAGACGTTACGCACCATGCGTGACCAAGCAACATTGCAATCTGGCACCGCGCTTTCGGAAGCGCCTCGGTTTTTCATCGGCTGTGTGTCGAATCCGAATATCGAAAAAGCTGCACGGCTCGAGCGTAAAGTGCAATTCGGCGCTGAATTTGTACAAACACAAATCATTTTTGATGTTGATCGATTTGCTGAGTGGATGCATGAGGTACGCACTCTGGGTATTCATCAACATGCACATATCATGGCCGGTATCATGATCATAAAATCGGCTCAGTCTGCCAAATTTCTTCGCGATCATTTGCCTGGTTCTCGCGTTCCTGAGTCAATCGTTGAACGCATGCAACACGCAAGCAATCCAGAAGATGAAGGCATTCAGGTCGCATCTGAATTGTGCCAAAAACTACTCGCGATTGAAGGTGTACGTGGCGTCCATCTGATGTCGGTAGGTTGGACTAAGTCCATCCCACTCGTTGTGCAACACGCAGGACTCAATCAACGGTAGGTGGCAGGATTTGTCAAGCATGCTGTTTGTACTGTCGGGTTTCCTCGCGTGATTTATTGACTTCCCACACACTCTCAGAGGTGTACCATGCAAGTAATGAAGTTTGGTGCCATTGCATTTTCGGATGTAGAACGCACGCGTGAAACTGTGCGCATTCTCCGCACAGTGCACCGTGATAAAAAATCAATCGTCGTTGTGTGTAGTGCGTTGCCCGGTATCACCGACGCGCTCCTGCGCGCGGCACGTGCTGCAGTGCATGGTGGAGAACAATATACCGATGTGGCACGGCGAGAACTGTGGAACCGACATCGTTCGATTGCAGAAAAACTGGTGACCGATGAGTGGGAGCGTGAAACGCTTTTTCAGCGATTATCAGAATTACTCAAACATCTCGATCGTATGACTCGTGCCATGGCCACTCTTGGCGAGTATTCTGCACGTGGTATTGATGCAATAGCAAGCCTCGGAGAACGTTTTGCGGCGCATCTCGTTGCAGTTGTACTGCGTCAACACGGTGTTGCGGCTCAGATGGTTGATGCAACCGAACTGATTGTCACCGATGATCGATACGGATCTGCCCGGCCGTTTTATGACGAATCTACGATGCGTATCAAAGAACGACTCATTCCAATGCTCCAAGCAGGAATAATCCCGGTAGTAACGGGATACACAGGCGCAACACGCGCAGGTGTCGTGACGACGCTGGGTCGTGGTGGCGGTGACTACACGGCTGCTTTGATAGGTGCCGCAATTAACGCCAATGAAGTCTGTCTCTGGACGGATGTCGACGGCATTCTGACGGCAGATCCCAAAATCGTCCCTTCCGCTATACCACTGCCCGAATTGTCGTACGCCGAAGCAGCTGAGATGGCCACGTTGAGCGGTTCCGAAATTCTTCACCTTCGTACACTCATGCCATTGGCGGCCAATACTATACCATTGCGCATTGCAAATGTACTTTCGCCAACCTTGCCTGGCACAGTTGTGCTCGCAAATCCACGGCCACTGCATCAGAGTGGCGCCATCATCTCTACACGTGGATTGTCGCTGGTCGTGGCTACCGCTTCGGCGTTGCCATCAGTCCATGATGCGTGGATTCCTGAGCATGCCGCAGACGTGATCACCAAACTATCTCACGCTGGTATCGAGACATTACTCGTACATCAAAGTGAACTTGATCGCACATTGATGGTGCTTGTGCGACAACCTGACACGAGTTACACCGAAGAAATCTTTGAGCACGCATTCTCTGATGGTTATCAACGAACTATCATGAACTCAGTTGCACTTATTTCTGTCATTAGTGCGCCTCACGGTGGCTCACTTACTCCGCGTGCCATTCACGCCCTCGGATTGGCGCAAATTCATATTATTGCCACATCGCGAGCAGTGTTTGGTAACTACGTGTCGTTTGTCTTACCCGATGATGAAGTGGAGCACGCCGTTCGTGTGCTCCACGATGGTCTCGGGTTTGCTGGTGTTGCGTAGCAGCACACATCACTGCGGTAGTGTCTGCTTGAGTTGATGTAAGAGCATGCGTGCTGGTGGGGTGAGGGTGCGGTCGCTTTTTGTGACAAGTGCCATGCTCCGGCTTAATAGCGGGCGAACAATCGGTCGTGCTGCGATTCCTTCAACGCCTTGTATCGTAATTTGAGGAACAATCGCAATCCCTAGTCCTGCAGCTGCGAGACGTAACAAAATCGCCACATCACCGCCATCTAGTACTATCCTCGGTGCAAATCCGGCATCGCGACATGCTTTGATGATGACTTCGTGCATCTCATATCCACTCGGATAGAGCAAAAAGGCCTCGTCACTTAACTCGTTGATGCTAATTTCGTACCGTGCTGCCAACGGATGACCTTCGTGGAAAACTGCGACAAGTGGTTCTATGAAGAGTGGAATAATGTCGTGCCCGCGTGACGGAATTGGAAGAGTGACCACCGCAATGTCGATTTCACCCATTGCCAACTGATGCAATAACTGCGCGGTGCCTGCCTGTTGGATGCGTAACTCAATTGCGGGATAGGTCCGATGAAATCGTGCGAGCGCATCAGGTAATAGATGCAACCCAACACTAGGTGGTGTGCCAACGCTCACTCGGCCAGCAGTCAGTCCAAGTCGCTCCCGCATCGTTGACTCTGCGGCCGCTACTTCTGCCAATATGCTTTGTGCGTGGATGAGCAGTGCTTCTCCTGCCTCGGTTAATCGGACATTTCTGCCTACTTTTTCTATCAAAGCGACTCCGCCGCACTCGCGCTCGAGGTCGCGTATCTGGCGACTCACCGCAGGCTGTGCCATGTGTAGTTCGCGTGCAGCGCGACTGACGTGTGCATGGCGCGCCACACTCATAAATGTACGCAGTTGATCAAGTTCCACAGTAGCCTCCTCTTTTCATTATTATAACAAAAATGATATAAATAAATTCAAAATTGCTATTTGTGCGATATTGAACAATACGGTAATATTGTGATGGAAGGAACGAAGCGATCCGAAAGAGGCTACTATGTCACACATGTTTCATGTATTACATCGGGTCGATCGCACATTGACGTGCTGGATGCAACGTAATGCAACGATGTTATTGCGTTGGTCGATGGGAGTTGTGTTCATTTGGTTTGGTGCATTGAAGTTAATCCCTGGATTGAGTCCAGCTGATGGATTAATTCGTGAAACCATGGCGTTTCTGCCGCTCGATTATTTCATTCCTTTTTTAGCATTGTGGGAAATTGTTATTGGAATAGGGTTTATTGTCGGGTACGGGATGCGCGTCACGATTTTGCTTTTGTTTTTGCAGATGGCTGGTACATTGTCTCCGCTCGTGATTGCTCCGCATCTGGTGTGGAACCAATTTCCGTTCGTGTTAACGCTCGAGGGGCAGTACATCGTGAAGAACGTTGTATTGATTAGTGCTGCCGTTGCAGTCGGTGCAAAGATTCGCACAGAACATA
>VGPG01000091.1 GCA_016875555.1 Chloroflexota bacterium
CATGTGCAACGATAATTGCGCGAGCAATGGTCAATCCGACACCTGCACCGCCTGTTGCTCGGGTGCGCGATGGATCCACACGATAGAACCGTTCAAAGATATGAGGTAGGTGTTGTGCATCTATCCCTTCACCGAAATCCTGAACAGTGCACCACACGGTCGAGGCATCATGACCAGTCGAAATAATAATTCTTCCACCATGTACGCTGACTCGGATTGCATTGGTGAGTAGATTCAACAATACCTGGTTGATTCGATCTGCATCACAATAAATGGGTTCCGACTCATGCTCATACACAAGTTCAAGTGTCAATGAACGCTCTTTGATTGCACCATCAAGTACCGAGATGGCACGCTGCACAATTTCATGCAAGTCCGTAGGCGCAGGATACAGTGTGAGTGTTCCTGCATCGGCACGTGATAACGATTGCAGGTCATCAACCAATCGATGCATACGATGAGCCTCATCCCGAATAATCGAAATGTTTTTGGCATCGGGTGCGACCACACCGTCTAAAATACCTTCTGCATATCCTTGTATAGAGGTCAACGGGGTACGTAATTCATGAGCAACATCACCAATGAGTGCCGCACGACGCTGCTCAGCATCTTTGAGTGCAGATGCCATCTGATTAAATTGACTGGCAAGTTCGTGCAGTTCTACTGCGTCATCGTTGACCGAAATGGGCGTAAAGTCTCCGCCAGCGATGCGGCGACTCGCAAGTGTTAATTGTTGAAGTGGTGACGCAAGCACCTTAGCGAACGTAAAACTGGTCATCAGTGCAAGTGCGAGTGCGAGTGCCATAGAAATCCAAATCGATCGCCATACTGCATTCCGATAGAGCATTTCAGCACGTGCCAATGTATCCGAGCCGATGATGCCCGTCTGACCGATTGCTCCATGATGAGTACCGGGTTGCGGATCGACACTTATTGCGCCACTTGCCACCTCACGCCGACGTTCGTCGGCCATCATGCGGTCATGAACGCGCGGCGTGATGATAGTGATGGTGACGACAAACAGTACCATGGTCAGCAGGACTAACACCACATTCGATTGTAGTAACCGCATGCGCAACGACTTCATGTGGTTCTCCAACGATATCCTGCACCACGCACCGTTTCAATGAATCGTGGATTCGACGGATCATCTTTGAGTTTGCGTCGTGCATTTGCAATATGGACATCAACCACGTGATCGTCACCGTAGTAGCTGCCTCCCCAGACGTGATCGAGTAGCTGGGCGCGGGTATACAAGCGTCCTGGCGCGGTTGCAAGCATGGTAACGAGTTGGTACTCGGTGGTTGTGAGTGATACTTGTTCTTGATGAATGCGAATCACATGACCCTCAAGATCAATGGTAAGTTCATCAAACCGAAGTAATTTGGCACTGGTGTGGGCCGCGCTTCGTGGTCGTCGAAGACAGGCACGAATACGGGCAACCAATTCACGTGGCGAGAACGGCTTTGTTAGATAATCGTCAGCACCAACCTCGAGTCCGACAACACGGTCTACCTCATCCGCACGGGCAGTCACCATGATGATGTAGACATCGGAGTTTGTGCGCACACGCCGACACACCTCAATACCATCAATCCCAGGTATCATAAGGTCAAGTACGATTATGGCAATTTGTTGGGATTCGTGGGCTTTCAGCGCTGCGTGACCATCAGCCACCTCAACGACCGAATGTCCTTCGCGCTCAAGATATGCACGAATCAACTGCCGAATTGGCGCTTCATCATCAACGAGCAAAATTGTAGCCATCGCATCAAATCTCCCATACTGGCATCGACAACCAGTGCTGATAGGCACGCAGCTGTTCATCCGTTTGATTCGGCAATGGCACAAGTGAAAGATGGGCAGGTTGTGTTTGTGCCACATGGCAGGTTGTGGTGCGTAGCTCATCCCGGCGGAAGTATGTCACCGTCACAGCATCTCCCGCATGGAGTTCATTGAGGCGAGCCTTGAGGCGTTGCTGATCAATCCGAGCACCATTAATTGCAATTAACTCGTCGAATGGCGAGATTCCGGCCGTTGCAGCAGGGCCATCCGGTGCGACCGTGGCTACGATGAGACGTGTGCCGTCTTGCCGCACGACCACACCCAACGATGTTGCCGGATCTTCGGCGGTGTGCCAATGCGGATATAGCCCGATCGTGGCCAACAGCAACTCGTAATCGAGCTCAGTATATCCGTAAATGTATTTTTCGAAAAAAGCATCAATATGCTGCTGATGACCACCGAGACAGGTCGCAATGATACGTTGGACGGTATCATCCTCCGGAATCCCGGGCTGCGTCCACGGAAATGTTGACTCAAGATGGCGCATCACGTGATCCAACGAGACGCGTCCTTGACTGAGTGTTCGCACCAACACGTCGAGGGCGAATGCCACCACCGCACCTTTCACATAGTACGAGACACTCACGTTCGGACTATTTTCATCTGGTCGGTAGTAGCGAATCCATGCATCAAAACTCGCATCAGCCAAGCTCTGAACGTGCCGACCGGGTAGACGTTGTACCGTGGAAATATCATCCGCAAGTAATTCGAGGTATCGCTGCGGTGAAATCATTCCAGCACGACACATGATGAGATTGTCGTAGTACGATGTCACACCTTCGACCAGCCAGAGTTGCCGGGTGTAGTTTTCTTTCGCATAGTTGAATGGCCCAAGCGGAGCAGGACGAATCGACTTGACGTTCCATGTGTGGTAGAACTCGTGCGTAATCAGCCCAAGAATTCTTTCGTAGTCACGTTGTCTGGCAAATCCCCATTTATCACACAAACAGACAGTACTCGCTGAATGTTCAAGCCCACCATACATGCCATCTGCCAAATGAAGGATGAAATAGTAGTGCTGATACGGAATCGTCGCAAAGTGAGCCATTACCGCACGTACTGCGCGTTCTATGTCACGCACGAGCACGTGTGCATCTTCATTGCCATGGCCCCAAATCACCACATAATGTGGAATTTCGGCTACTGTAAATGTCAATATGCGATGCGAGCCACACTCAAACGGAGCATCCACCAGGGCATCGTAAGTTTCTGCACAAAACGACCATCGATCAAACGACTGATGATGTTGCGGAGCGTTACGAAGTGGTAATTGCGTTGCCACATGCCACGACACAGGAACATCAACAAAAACGTCAAGCGCGGAAGTGACTCCCTGCACGTGCATGCAGACGGCAGCAGGATTGAAAAAAGCATGTGTATCATCAAGATGATTGGTACGCACGCTTAATTCATACGCATAGACACGATAGCTCAACACGAGCGGCGCATCAGCACTAGCTTCAACCTCCCAGGTCGATTTATCAACTTTGTGCACTGCACACGCATGTTCACCCTGCGACGCACGTATATCGCGCACATGACGGGCATATTCACGGACAAGATACGACCCTGGAGTCCATACGGGGAGCATGAACTGTTGTTGAGTCGATGGGTGGTGCACCGTAATACAGACATCTATGAGATGTGCGGTATGATGACAGACTGAAATTTCATAGGTTGCGTGTTTCATGCGGTGTAGGGAGCAAAGAGATGCACGACCATTTTCGTCATCTCATGCGGATATTGGTGGGTGCGAAGCAACAAGCGCATGACCGCTTCGGCTTGATGACGACAATCGTACATAGCCTGTGCCGCATTAGCGACTGGCAATTCGCTGTAGCGATAAAAATCACGGAGCGCGGTAATCATGTCACGAATGTTACGTGGTGAGACAGCGGCGGTATGACGGGGATAGTAGAAATAAATGTATTCATCTAATGTTGCATAGCGCGCGTAATCGAGTGATTGTGTGTAATATCGCGCCAAAAATTGCGCAAAGCCACGCAAAAACTGACGTTTTCGGCGGATAGTTCGATCACTCAATTTCGACTGTTGCAACGTTTTCACATAGCGCTGAATCAACTGTTCACTTTCGCGAAGTGCAGATTCTACCGCAAAAATTGCTTCACCACCGGTAGCAAATACATCATCGTCCTCGTGGGTGGGCTCAGTACTCGGGCGAATCGACTGGCTCGCAGTCCGTTCAGCACTATCAAACGCCGCATATGTGCGCCCACCATACGTCTGATCTGGATGCGCCAAATCGCCGATTGCACGTAGTGTTGACATGAATTGCGGTTCGTTTGGCAACAACCGTTGTAATGCTTTGCTTAAAATGGCATTGTAGTCTTCATCCGTTTCGGCACGAATCATCTGACGTCGTTCATGCGGGAGCATGCTTTTTAGCAACATAGTGGACCACTCGACCAAGGCGGGATGTCGATTAGCAAAGAGCAACACAAACGTATCATCATCGATGGCATCACTTAAGTCATCGTAATCGTTCCCAGCATAGTCATCTTCGTGGTGTTCATCTTCGTCGTAGCTTGAACGCAACGCATCGGTGTAATCTTCTTCGTCGTCGAGCGCAGGGGATCGATCATCAAACAAGAATGGCTCATCTGCATCATCATCGGCAAATGTATCAGATTCATCTTCGCCAACACGTACATCATATAACCCATGTTCGAGACCATGGTTAATGCGTTCGGTGTAGTCTTCACGCGTATCAATTGGCGTGATGCTCAGTTGATCATGGAGTTCGTGCTCTTGTGAATCGAACCCAATCCGCACCGCAGAATAGCGCAGTGCAATACCATTCCACAGCCCGCGTTCGCTATCACGCGTGCGACGTAGTCGTAGTTCGTTCTGCAGTTGTACGATTTCTCGGCCTATCCCATGCGCCAACGTTTCACCACGGGCATGTTGGCGTTGCACCGCGTCGCGTAAGTGCTGCCATGGTTGCCCTGGATACGCGTTACGCCACGATGCATTCACATAGAGCTGCACGATGGCATGGACGACGGCATGTTCATCAGCGCCGTTCCGATACTGGTGTTGTAGTTCTTGCATGATAAGCCCATCAACCAGATGCGCATCAGCAAGATGTTGCGTGTCAACATGATCGCACAAGAGATGTATGGTATTTGGCCGATGATGGTCGAGCTGCACGATGATATGATCGCCTGGTCGTACGCGGTGTTGCGCATACCAACCCAACATGCCAAACAAACCAGGTCCATAGCTAGGAAGGATGCGTTTATCCGAACCCAAGCGAATTGGCGCAGATACGTCAACAAATGGGTAGAGCCATTCACTGCGTAAATAATCGTTAGAAATGGCAGCAGCATCAGGAATGATTCGAAACGAAATACCACGCATCGCATGACGTAACGGCACGTACGCAAGTGGCGCAATCGATACCCAGCCCAGTTGCACCGACTGCTCGGTGAGCATGGTTTGTACCCGACGGTAGAGATTCGTGCGGCTTGGGCCACGGTGCGTTTGAACGTGTGCCACAATTGCGTCTAGACTGAGTGACTCGCTCGTTGTCCGCGCCAGTTCTTTGAGGAGCGTCGCAATAGATGGTTTTGTTCGTGGCATGGCACACCCCTGGCTTTGCAAATGCGGTATCCCACCACATGCAACGATTATACCACGCAGATTTCGCAATATATGTTTGCTTTATGAAAAATCGCCTCACGCACCGAAGTACATGAGGCGAAATACCAGTTGTGTTATGCTTCGTCGATTGCCCGAAATGCAGCATCAGCGATGCTCATGGCATCCACACCGAAATGCCGGTACAGATCATCGCGGGCACCCGATTGCCCAAAATCATCGACTCCTAAGCTCGTCACACGAGCACCATAGACACTGCCAAACCATGCTAATGCGTGTGTGGCTGCATCATGGATCGTGATAATCGGAACCGCACGTTGTGGATCCGCAAAGAGCCAGGAAAACGGATCTGAATCTCCGTGACGACGGGCATACACAAAACGCTCATAGAGAGCCCGGGCACTCACCACGTTAATGACGTCTGCGGCCACGCCCTCACGCCATAACAATTCAGCGGCTTCGAGAGTTTCAGGGATGACTGTCCCACTCGCACACAGCATGACTTTCGGCGCGTCATGCAGCTCAGGATGCGCATCCTGCCACGACGCCAATCGGTATGCACCGTTCAAGACTTGTTGATAAAGCGTTTCAACACCGATGCGCTGTTTCGCCGTTTCGAAATGCGTCTGATTCATGGGACGCGTACTCAAACGCAAGTAAAGTGGTCGTCCGTGTTCACGATCAAAGCAGTTTCGCACACCCTCGAGTAAAAACCACTCCAACTCGCCAGCAAAACAGGGCTCTGCCATCATCAGTTTGGGTAACTCGATGCCAACCGAGGCCGTGATAGTTGATTGATGTGCACCACCTTCTGGGGCAAGGGTGATACCCGATGGTGTACCAGCCACAATGAACTTCGCACCCGAGTAGACCGCATAAATGAACGAGTCGAGACCACGCAGGACGAATGGGTCATACACCGTACCAATCGGCACAAGCGGTGCACCAGTGAGTTCGTACGATAACCCGGCCA
Organism: Chloroflexota bacterium; assembly: GCA_016875555.1. Taxonomy (GTDB): domain Bacteria; phylum Chloroflexota; class Chloroflexia; order Chloroflexales; family Roseiflexaceae; genus UBA965. The sequence continues at coordinate 6,440 of VGPG01000091.1, forward strand.
TCCCAGCCATCATGAACAAATTCATTTCGGAAATACCAAGTTCGATGTGTCGTCCTTGTTGAGAGCGTTGCCAACGCAAAATTCGCTGTGCTTCACCTTCGTACTCCGCCACGTGCGCGTGCGGTGTATAGACACCCATGCGGTTAATCCACCCACCCAAATTCGTTGAGACAGACACATCTGGTGATGTGGTGACCATGTACTGCGCTAATTCGGGAATATCGGCGAATCGTACCAACAATCGACCAAATGCATCTTGTGTGCTCACAGAATTCGGCACACTCAGGTCAACACGTGTGGGGATAGAAATGGTGGGAATTGGCGGTATCGCATCCTCATCCAATCGGCGTGCTACCTGCTGACACAATACGCCTTCGGGAGTATCCGTATCAAAATCTGGCCAAATGTCATCGTCTGAAATACCGAAGTTCGTCCGCAATTGTTCCATTTGCTCACTGCTCAGGAGCATGGAATGATTGAGCGGATGACCAGCAATCGGTAACCCCCACCCTTTGATGGTATAGGCAAATACCACCGTCGGTCGAGATAAATCGCGATCCACCTCATCGAAAATGCTGCACATTTCTTCAAGGTCATGGCCACCAAGATTGGCAAAGACAGACGGCAATTCTTCGTCGGGCACTTGTGCGAGCACCAGAGCTAATGTGTTGCGATCGGCTTCATTGGCCGACAGTAAGCGTTCACGTAATTCGACACCGGACAGGCGAATAGTGGCTTGATACTCTTCGTTACTCATTTCGTCAATGCGACGACGAAGCGTATCGCCACCGGGCAACGCATACAGTTCCTGTAACTTTCGCCCGTACTTTGCCTCAAGTACACGCCACCCATTCTGCGCAAAAAGCTTTTTGAGTCGTGCAGCTCGAATCCCAGGAACGACGCGATCAAGGCTCTGGCGATTCAAGTCGACGACCCATACCACCTGACCGATGCCATCAAGTGCCTCGTCAAGGAGTGCCTCCCACACGTTACCCTCGTCGAGTTCGGCATCGCCGACGACCGCAACGAATCGCCGTTCAGGTACGGCCACGCCATGATCACGCAGATAGCGCTGTGTCAGTGACGCAAACAGGGGCGCCACAATACCAAGCCCCACTGAACCCGTTGAAAAATCAACATGCTCAGGATCTTTGGTACGACTCGGATACGACTGTAATCCACCGTACTCACGGAGCATGGTTAGGTAGCGTTTGGGCAAATTACCGAGTAAGTACTGAATTGAGTGAAAGATGGGTGACGAATGCGGTTTGACGGCGACACGATCACCACGTTTAAGAAAATGAAAGTAGAGCGCAGTCATTAAGGTAACCGTTGACGCCGATGAAGCTTGATGCCCACCAACTTTTGTTCCATCCGAATTAGGACGAACGTGGTTTGCATGGTGAATCATGTTCGTGGCAAGCCATAGAATACGACGCTGAATATTTTCTAGGATGCGCAACGTGTGCGGTTCAAGGGCGGGTGGTTTGGTGCTGACCTGTTTCGTACGTTTCGAAAGTGTTCGTTCCATGTGTCTCCTCACGGCATCTTCGCCTTATTAAGGCACACAACTTCTATTGGCTTATCATACCGCATTTCAGCGAGAATTCGAATACAAAGATAATTATGATTTCGCAAAAAATGTTGATGCACCGACGAATCAGAGACAATTTGGTAGAATACGAGTGTACGATTATCAAAGAGTGAGTAGCATGCAACGTCACGACATTATCAATACAATCACGCAGACATCGCACTGGGATGTCGTCATCATTGGCGGCGGAGCCACCGGATTAGGAATCGCCGTCGATGCGGCTAGTCGTGGCTACAAGACGTTGTTACTTGAGGCGCACGATTTTGCCAAAGGAACTTCGAGCAAAGCCACAAAATTGGTTCATGGTGGCGTGCGGTATTTGGCACAAGGCAATATCTCACTCGTATACGAAGCACTCCACGAACGAGGGCGTCTCCGCAAAAACGCACCACACCTAGTGCGTGTCATGCCACATGTAGTACCCGCCTATCGCATGATTGACCTGCCGTTTTATGGGAGCGGGCTGTTACTTTACAGTGTCTTGGCTGGTCGATTAGGATTCGGATTTTCGCGAATTATCAGTCGCAACGCGGCATTAACCCTTGCGCCAACCTTGAACAAACAACATCTTAAAGGTGGCATAGTCTACTACGACGGTCAGTTCGATGATTCACGCTTAGCCATCACGCTGATGCGCACAGCATTCAATCACGGTGCCACACTGGTCAACCACATGCCGGTCACTGGATTTGTTCACGAAAATCAGAAGATTGTGGCGGTGAATGCTCAGGATCGTGAAACTGGCATCACACATACGATACATGCCAAGTCATTTATCAATGCAACAGGCGTTTTTGTCGACGATGTTCGCAAACTCGACAACGCACACATCAAACCTCTTCTGGCCCGAAGTCAAGGGATTCACATTGTTGTCGACCGATCGTTTTTGCCTGGTGACCATGCAGTCATGATTCCCAAAACCGCTGATGGTCGCGTCCTCTTTGCCTTGCCATGGCATGATTGTGTGGTTATTGGCACCACTGACACCCCAGTGGCACATGCGGACATCGAACCACGACCATTGGATGACGAAGTTGAGTTTGTGCTGAGTCACACTGAAAAATATCTCACCCGTCGACCGCAACCACACGAAGTATTAAGTGTGTTTGCAGGTTTGCGACCACTCGTCAAGGCTGGAGGCGATAGTGGTAACACCAAAGCGCTTTCACGTGATCACACCATCATCATCGCAGAGAGTGGTTTAATGACTATCACAGGCGGTAAATGGACCACGTATCGCCATATGGCCGAGGATGCCGTCAATCAAATATGTCAGCGCGCCGGTCTGGGGAGTCGCGCATGCATCACCCATGAATTACGTCTCCACGGGTACTCGACTGAACGTGACAGCGATGCCATGCAAGTCTACGGGAGTGATGCACCGCATATACGTGCGCTGATGCATACAAATCCCGAATTGGCCGAACTCATTCACCCAGCGTTGCCCTATACAAAGGCAGAGGTAGTATGGGCGGTAAGACACGAACTTGCGCGAACAGTCGAAGATGTACTTGCACGACGCACCCGTGCTATTCTGCTTAACGCGCAGGCAAGTGTAACGGCAGCAACCACTGTTGCACACGTAATTGCCAACGAACTCGACTATGACCAAATGTGGGTAAATGCACAAGTTGAAAGCTACACTGCATTTGCGCAGACATACATGTTGTGACAGCCGAATACGCTGAAAACAGCGAATGCACCTACGCAACAAATCAGCGTAGGAGCATTCGCTCTTTCATTTGGATTATGGCGTGACTGTGGGAGTTCGTGACACGAGCGCGCGTAAAATAGACGAATGATTAACCGCGACGTCGTTTGACTTCAGCAATCAACGCAGGAACAACTTCGAGGGCATCGCCCACAATCCCGTAACTCGCCACGCGGAAGATTGGCGCATCTGCGTCTTTGTTTATCGCCACAATCGTCCGTGAGGTACGCATACCAGCTAAGTGCTGAATGGCACCTGAGATACCGACTGCCACATACAACTTGGGGCTAACCGTCTTGCCGGTTTGGCCAACTTGATGATCGTAAGGTACCCAGCCCGCATCGACGATGGCACGAGAAGCACCATACGCCCCGCCGAGTGCATCGGCAAGCGCGGGAATCAATGCATGATAGTTCTCTGGATTACCGAGTCCTCGCCCGCCTGAGACAATCACGCCGGCGTCACTCAAATTAATTCCACCTTGCTTGCGCTCGCTCTTGATGACCTCAACGCCGCTAATTGCCACACTGACGCTGGCAGACTCAACAGGCGCACTGGTACCGGTTGCCTGAGCCTCGGCATGAGTTTGCTTGCGCACCGACACAACCACTGGCGTCAACGCGTAACTGCTAGTGGTCATCACGTTGCCTGCATGCGAAGCACGTGTTGCGACTACTGCACCTCCCTCAACGCGTACATCGCTGACGTCAACTGCAAGAGCACCTCCACAATCGGCAGCCACGGCAGCACTGACATCGCGCATACGGAGAGAGGCGGTGGTCAACAACAGTGTGACACCAACGGTC
>VGPG01000092.1 GCA_016875555.1 Chloroflexota bacterium
ATTCTTCCCCGGTTATCGCCCACAATTCTACATCCGCACCACGGACGTAACGGGTTCAATCACGTTGCCAGAGGGTGTTGAGATGGTGATGCCAGGCGACAACATCGAGATGGCCGTTGAGTTGATTGTGCCAGTCGCCATCGAAGACGGATTGCGCTTCGCAATTCGCGAGGGTGGCCGCACCGTCGGCGCTGGTGTCGTTTCGAAGATCACTGATTAAGGCGTAAGCAATTTCTGCGCCACCGCGTCGACGGGGCAGGTTACACTGCCCGTCGACGTGGTGTGTAGGATGTGGAGTAGATGATGGCAACAGGAAAGCAGAAAGTGCGCATTCGCCTTAAGGCGTTTGACCACAAGATTTTGGATCAGTCAGCGCGGCAAATTGTTGAGGCTGCTGAGCGCTCGGGTGCGTTGGTTGCCGGCCCAGTGCCGTTGCCCACGCGCATTGAGAAGTATAGTGTCATCCGCTCGTCCTTCATCGACAAGGATTCGCAGGAGCAGTTTGAGGTGCGTACGCACAAGCGGTTAATTGACGTGTTGGATCCAAGCCAGCAGACGATTAATGCTTTGATGAAGTTGACGTTGCCGGCCGGTGTCGATATCGAGATTAAGCTCTAAATTGTAGAAAGAGGCAGCCGCTACGATTGGCACGGTGCCAATGGGAATGCTGCGGAGGTGCGATTGTGATCGAAGGTTTGTTGGGTCGCAAAATCGGCATGACTCAGATTTTTGATGAAACAGGTGCGGTGGTACCGGTAACGGTTATCGAAGTCGGACCATGTGTCGTCACGCAAATCCGGGTTCGCGAACGCGACGGTTACGAGGCTGTGCAGATTGGTTTTGGTGAGGTTAAGCCCAAGAGTCTGAACAAGCCACAACGCGGGCACCTTGCAGGTGCTGGCAAGTTAGTGCGCCATCTGCGCGAGTTCTCGGCTGATAACCCGAGTGACTACAAGGTCGGCGATGTACTCGGTCCCGATTTGTTTGCCACTGGGCAGATGGTCGATGTGACTGGTACCTCAAAAGGTAAGGGTTTCCAGGGTGTAGTTCGACGCCACGGATTCAACGGTGGTCCACGCACACACGGTCAAAGTGATCGTTTGCGCGCACCTGGTTCGATTGGTGCCGGTACTGATCCTGGTCATGTATTCAAGAATACTCGCATGGCGGGGCAAATGGGCAACCGTCGTGTCACAGTGATGAATCTCACGGTCGTCGAAGTAATCAGTGACCGCAATCTTCTGCTCGTACGGGGTTCGGTACCAGGCGCCAAGAATGGCTTGGTAATGATCCGCCGTGCAGCGAAGGGCAATTAGAGGTAGTGTGATGGAAGCAAAACTCTTTAGCCAGACAGGCGCTGAGGTCGGCACGATTCAACTCGACGACTATATATTTGGGATTACCCCCAATGTGCCGGTGATGCACCAAGCAATGGTGCGTCAACAAGCCAATGCGCGTCTCGGGTTACACAACACCCGTGGGCGTGGTGAGGTAGACGGTAGCACGCGCAAGTTGTTCCGTCAGAAGGGCACTGGTCGTGCCCGTGCTGGTTCGATTCGTGCCTCACATCGCAAAGGTGGTGGTGTTGCGCACGGTCCACACCCACGTTCGTACTATCAGTCAATGCCACGCAAGATGCGTCGCTTGGCCGTCCGCAGTGCGTTGTCCGCCAAGATTGCTGACAAGGCAGTGGTATTTGTTGACGCATTGACCGTCGAGAAGCCACGCACCAAGGATATGATTGCATGTTTGGCCAACTTGAAGGCTAGCGGCAAGACGTTGATTGTGGTTGCTGTCCGTGATGACATGTTGACCAAATCAATCAACAACATCCCAGGTGTCAAGACGTTGCCAGCGCACTACTTGAACGTCATTGATTTGTTGACGCATGACAACGTCATCGTGACGCAGTCTGCGGTCGCAGTAATTGACAGTTACTTAGGTCAGGCCGTCAATGTGGTCGGGGAGGATGCGTAATGAACGCACATCAGATTATCATTCGACCGCTCATCACCGAGAAGAACACCAACCTCATGTCACTGAACAAGTACAGCTTCGAGGTGGATAAGAGCGCAAGTAAGCCACAAATCAGTGCGGCTATTAGCGAGATTTTCAACGTGACGGTCACCGACGTAGCCACCATGAATGTGCGTGGCAAGTTGCGTCGCCGAGGGATGCGGTATGGGTATACGAGCAGCTGGAAGAAGGCAATTGTCACTCTTGCAGCTGGTGATACGATCGACGTGTTTCAGGACATGTAGAGCGCGGCTACCAAGTCGTGATGGAGTAAGTAATGGGCGTTCGACGCTACAAACCAACCTCGGCGGGCCGCAAGAATATGTCGGGCTATACGTTCGAGGAAATTACCAAAAAGTCGCCTGAGAAGTCATTACTCGAGCCAATGCGCAAGAGTGGTGGTCGTAACAACTATGGGCGTGTAACCACGCGCCATCGTGGTGGCGGCACCCGACGTGCATATCGTGTCATCGACTTCAAGCGCAACAAGATTGACGTGCCAGCAGTGGTTGCATCCATTGAGTACGATCCAAATCGGTCGGCACGCATCGCGTTATTGCATTATACTGATGGTGATAAGCGCTACATCTTGGCCCCTGTGGGTCTCAAGGTGGGCGACAAAGTCATGAGCGGTCCGAGCGCTGAAGTGCGTGTCGGTTCAGCTCTGCCATTGAAGGTAATCCCACTTGGTACCGAGGTACACAACATTGAGTTGCAAATCGGTCGTGGTGGTGTGATGGTGCGCAGTGCTGGCGCATCGGCACAATTGATGGCCAAAGAAGGTGACTATGCCACATTGCGCATGCCTTCGGGCGAGATGCGCATGGTGCATATCAACTGTATGGCCACCATTGGGCAGGTTGGGAACGTGGAGCACCAGAACGTACGACTCGGCAAAGCTGGTCGTAGCCGTTGGTTGGGTCGACGACCCGAGGTGCGTGGTTCAGCAATGAATCCACGAGACCATCCTCATGGTGGTGGTGAAGGGCGTGCGCCACGTGGTATGCCGCCCAAGACGAAGTGGGGTAAGCCGGCTCGTGGTGTCAAGACACGCCACAATCCGCGCACCGATCGCTTTATTGTGCGCCGCCGTACGAAGTAGTAGCAGATCTTGCATGACTCCTGGAGCACAGGCCGGAGTGGTGCGGTGAGCAGATTACGAAAGGACCGAGAATGTCACGGTCATCGAAGAAGGGACCATTTGTCGATTTGCGACTTCTGGGCCGTATCGAAGACATGAACAAGACGAACGACAAGCATGTGCTCCGAACATGGTCACGCGCCTCGACGATCTTTCCACAAATGGTGGGTCACACCATCGCCGTATATGATGGACGCCGTCATGTGCCGGTATACGTTACCGAGAACATGGTTGGTCACAAGTTGGGTGAATTTGCGCCGACACGCACCTTCCGCAGTCATGGCGGTAAGAAGGCTGATAAGCGCGGTAAGATGAAGTAATTGCTGGGCGTGGAGCGTAAGCTCCATGCACCATGCATCGCGGAGTAAGCTAACGATGCAAGCGAAAGCTGTAACGAAGTATGTGCGCATCTCACCATTGAAGGTTCGACCTGTCATGGATGTGGTGCGTGGTATGAAGGTTGAACGAGCGCTCTCCACTTTGCAGTACATGCCCCAAAAGGCAGCCCGTGAAGTGGCCCGCACAATCATGTCTGCAGCCGCCAATGCCGAGAATAACTTCGACATGGAGCGCGCTGCCTTGGTCGTTCACACTATTTATGCCGACGAAGGGCCTGCCTTCAAACGCTTTATGCCACGTGCGCGTGGCCGAGCAGACCGGATTCGTAAGCGCACCACCCACATCACTGTGGTTGTGGATGATGGCGCCACCAACTAGCCGACTGTGAGGACGTATGGGACGTAAGGTACATCCACTGGGGTTCCGCCTCGGTTACATCAAGGACTGGCAGTCGCGCTGGTTTTCGGAGCGAAATTATACTGACCAGTTGCACGAGGATCTGAAACTGCGCCGCTTGGTTGCCAAGCGTTTTGAAGGCGCAGGTGTGGCCCGTGTAGAGATTGAACGTTCGGCCAATCGCATCGAAATCACCATTCACACCTCGAAAGTCGGTGTGGTGGTAGGTAAGGGTGGCGAGAAGGTCGACGAGTTCCGCAAGATTCTTGAGCGTAGCCTCGGCAAAAAGCTCAAAATCTCGGTACTTGAGATTCACCAGCCAGAACTTGAGTCACAGTTGGTTGCTGAGAGCATTGCTGAGCAAATCAACAAGCGTGTCTCGTACAAGCGCGCCATGAAGCAAGCAGTCCAACGCGCCATGCGCCTCGGTGCACAAGGTGTGAAGGTCAAGTGCTCAGGTCGTTTGGGTGGCGCAGAGATTGCCCGCGTGGCCACAGAGCGTGAAGGTCGCGTACCTTTGCACACGTTGCGCGCAGATATCGATTATGCACAAGTCCATGCCCACACGACGTTCGGTCGTATCGGCGTCAAAGTGTGGATTTACAAGGGCGATGTCTTCTTTGATGCAGCTGGCAATGTCCAACCAACCACACCAGCCGTGAATTCACGTGCTCAGGGTGGTGAGGATGAGGATCGCCGTGGTGGTCGTGGTGGTCGCGGTGGTCGCGGCGGCCAAGGCGGTCAAGGTGGCCAAGGCGGTCAAGGTGGTCGCGGTGGACGTGGTCAAGGTGGCCAGGGTGGTCAGGGCGGTCAAGGTGGTCGCGGCAATCGCACGCCTCGAGCCTAAGGGACGAATGTAAGGAGCGACGACTATGTTGATGCCTAAGCGCGTCAAATATCGCAAGATGCACCGTGGCAACAATCGCGGGATGTCTCAACGCGGCAGCACAGTTGCCTTCGGCGACTTTGGGTTGCTTGCGGTCGAGCCAGCCTGGATTACCAGCCGTCAAATTGAGGCTGCCCGACGTGCCATCTCGCACCATGTGAAGCGCGGTGGTAAGGTGTGGATTCGCATCTTCCCCGATAAGCCGATTACCCAAAAACCAGCTGAAACCCGCATGGGTAGCGGTAAGGGTTCGGTTGAGTACTATGTGGCCGTGGTCAAACCAGGTCGCGTCATGTTTGAGATTGGTGGGGTCCGCCCCGAAATTGCGCAAGAGGCCTTGCACTTGGCAGCCGCAAAGTTGCCAATCGCCTGCAAAATCATCTCGCGTGAAGAGGAGGCTAGTGAATAATGAAAGCCGATAAGCTGCGTGAGCTCGATACCGCAACGCTCAAAGAACAAGTCGATGGCTACTACAAAGAGTTGTTCAACTTGCGCTTTCAGTCGGTGACCGGTAAGTTGACCGCAACAGGTCGTCAGCGCATCGTGCGTCGTGAAATCGCACGCATCAAGACGATCCTCCATGAGCGTGAGCAGGCGTAGTACCTGCGGGAGAAAGATACGATGACCGAAGGACGACGACAATACAAGGTCGGCCGTGTGGTGAGCAACAAGATGAATAAGACTGTCGTTGTGGCAGTCGATTATCTGCGCCCACATCCGCTGTACCGCAAGATTATGCGTACAACCAAGAAGTTCCACGCCCATGACGAACAGAATAGCTGTCGTGTGGGTGATGTGGTACGAATTGGTGAGACCAAACCAATCAGCAAAACCAAATGCTGGGAAGTGGTCGAAGTAGTGACACAGAGCCAGGAGGACTAGGCGATGATTCAGCAACAAAGTCGCCTCAAGGTTGCCGATAACACCGGTGCCAAAGAAATCATGTGTATTCGTGTGATGGGTGGCTCACGGGTTCGTTACGGCCACGTTGGAGATGTCATCATTGCGTCCGTCAAAGATGCAAATCCCGGTGGTACCGTCAAGAAGGGCGAAGTCGTTCGTGCCGTCGTGGTGCGCACGTCAAAAGAGTATGGTCGCCCAGATGGTTCGCACATCCGCTTCGATGATAATGCAGCCGTGATTATCAACAAAGAAGACAATCCGCGTGGCACGCGTATCTTCGGTCCGGTTGCCCGTGAACTGCGCGAGCGCGGGTTTATGCGTATCGTCTCACTTGCGCCGGAGGTGCTGTAATGCACGTCAAAAAAGGTGATGAAGTCCTCGTAATCGCCGGCAAAGAAAAGGGCAAGAAGGGCAAGATTTCGCTTGCCATTCCTGCCAAAGATCGTGTCGTTGTTGAGGGTCTGAACAAGATCAAGCGTCACATGCGCCCACGCGCCATTGGCCAAATGGGTGGTATTGTTGAGCAAGATGCCCCAATTCACATCTCAAATGTGATGTTGGTCTGCCCAAAGTGTGGTCGTGCATCACGCACTGGTAATCGCTTGATTGCCGCTGCCGACAGCAAGGGTCGTGCCCGCAAAGTACGCTTCTGCAAGTCGTGTGATGCGAATATCGATGAATAATAGCGCGGCTAAGGCCGCATGATTCAAGGTCGGAACGTCGGTTCGGGAGACGTTCCAATCCCTTGAGGAGCAACGAATGACACCGCGATTAAAGCAAAAGTACCTCACCGAGGTCGTGCCCGCTCTCATGCAAGAGTTCAAATATGGCTCAGTCATGCAGGTGCCACGTGTGAACAAGGTGGTGGTCAATGTTGGTTTGGGCGAAGCGCTCTCCAACTCAAAGGCGCTGGAGGCTGTTACCGAACAGCTCACCATGATTACGGCGCAAAAGCCAGTAACGACCAAGGCCAAGAAGTCGATTGCAAACTTCAAATTACGCGAAGGTCAGCCGATTGGCGTGATGGTAACATTGCGTGGCGACCGCATGTTTGACTTTTTGGACCGGTTGATGAATCTGGCACTGCCACGCTTGCGCGACTTCCGCGGTATTGGTCGAAGCGCATTCGATGGCCGTGGGAACTATAGCTTGGGCTTGCGCGAGCAAATTGTGTTCCCGGAAATTGAGATTGACAAAATCGACAAGATCCGCGGTATGGAGATTTCAATCAATACCTCGGCTGTGGATGATGCAGCTGGCTATGCGTTGCTGAAGCGCATGGGTATGCCATTTCGTGACTGATCTGAGCCAGGAGTCGAATGACTCACCAGCTCAGATGGAAGAAAGGAAACAAAGCGTTGGCTAAGAAGTCCATGATTGCCAAAGCCCTACGGGCTCCGAAGCACAAGACACAAGCCTACAACCGCTGCAAAGTGTGCGGTCGCTCACGCGCCTACATCCGCAAGTTCGGTATGTGCCGTATCTGCTTCCGCGAAAATGCGCTCAAGGGGCTCATCCCCGGCGTAACCAAGTCAAGCTGGTAGTAGACATGCCTAGGCGATAGGCATCGCCTGAAGAAGCAAATTTGGTCACCTAGGAGGAACGTCTCGTGAGTGTGAATGATCCGATTGCCGATATGTTGACGCGCATCCGCAATGCTGGCATGGCCCGCCAGTCAGAAGTGTCGATGCCCTCGTCAAAAATGAAAGTGGCAATCGCGCAAATCTTGAAGCGCGAAGGCTTTGTGGCCGACGTCCAAGTGCGCGATGAAAAGCCCTGCCCAGTGTTGGTACTGCACTTGAAGTACACCGCTGATAAGCGCCCGGTCATCACCGGTCTCAAGCGCGTCAGCAAGCCCGGTCTGCGTATCTATGCAGGCGTTGCCGAAATCCCACAAGTGCGTGGTGGTCTCGGAATTAGTATTCTTTCGACACCAAATGGCGTGTTGGCCGGTTACGAAGCCTGGCAAAAACGCGTCGGCGGTGAAGTTCTTTGCTACGTTTGGTAACCGAAGGGGAGTAGAACGATGTCGCGAATTGGTAAGAAGCCCATCACCGTCCCCAAAGGTGTTGATGTCCAGGTAGCAGAGGGGAACGTCGTGACGGTTAAGGGTCCAAAAGGGACCTTGTCGCAGGCTTTGCCAGCCAGTATTATCATCAGCCGTGAAAACGATCAGCTGTTGGTGACACGCCCAAGCGACGAGAAAGAGCACCGCGCGTTGCACGGTTTGACTCGCTCGTTGTTGGCAAATATGGTCGAGGGTGTAACCACCGGTTATGCTCGCGTCCTCGAAGTTCTCGGTGTCGGTTATCGTGCCGCCCGCGAAGGCAAGAATCTCGTCTTCTTCGTTGGATACTCACACCCGATTCGTGTGACTCCACCCGAGGGGATTAGCTTCGAAATCATCGAGCGCCGTGCTGCAAGTGAGCCACAACAAGTGATTGTGCGTGGTATTGATAAGCAACAGGTCGGTGAGCAAGCATCAAAGATTCGTGCACTGCGACCACCCGAGCCCTACAAAGGCTACGGAATCAAGTATCAGGGTGAGCGTGTGCGCCGTAAGGCGGGTAAGGCCGGTAAGGCGAAGTAATGACGGTGACGGGGAGGATGCATTGATGACTCCCCTATTACTGGTGAGGAGATTGACATGGCAGTACGCAAAGCTCGTGAGCTTCGTCTGCGCCGACATAACCGGGTACGTCGCAAAGTGGCAGGGACGGCTAGCCGTCCACGCTTGAGCGTGTTCCGCAGTAGTGCGCATATCTATGCCCAGATCATTGACGATGTGGCCGGGCACACATTGATCGCTGAGTCAACAAAGTCAGCGGAGAGCGTGACCGGAACAAAGACAGAACAAGCCAAGGCTATCGGTACCTTGATCGCCGCCAAAGCGAAGAAAGCCGGTATCACCGCTGTTGTCTTTGATCGCGGTGGGTTTAAGTACCATGGCCGCATCCAAGCTTTGGCAGACGGCGCTCGTGAGGGTGGCCTCAAGTTCTAAGCAACGAATAGGTATGTGTGTGCAGAAGCACACGAACAAAACGGTGGAGGAACTGTGGCAGAGAAACATATTAACGCAGAGGGCCTAGAGCTCGAAGAGCGTATCGTACAAATCAACCGCGTGTCAAAGGTCGTGAAGGGCGGTCGCCGCTTCAGCTTTAGCACGATGGTCGTCGTTGGTGATGGGAACGGTCATGTCGGAATCGGCATGGGCAAGGCAGCTGAAGTTCCTGATGCAATCCGCAAAGGGGTAGAGGCCGCCAAGAAGAATCTCATTCGCGTTCCGTTGGCACGTACAACCGTGACCCACGAGAGCGAAGCTGAGTTTTCTGCTACCAAAGTACGTTTGATTCCCGCTGCACCTGGTACCGGCGTTATCGCTGGTCGCGGTGTTCGCCCTGTGGTCGAGGCAGCCGGCATCAAAGACTTGTTGTCGAAGCGATACGGTAGCAATAATCCAGTGAACGTGGTTAAGGCAACCTTCGAAGCATTGCGCCAGATGAAGTCAGTTGACCAGACCGCCAAAGAGCGTGGCTTGACCCGCCACGAGTTGCGCCAACGCCGGATGGTGAAGAGCGCCGTGAAGCAGGAGTCGTAGGTCATGGCAAAATTGCGAATAACCTATACGAAGAGCGCAATCGGTTGCAGTGTCGACCAAAAAGAGACCATCAAGTCGATTGGCTTGCGTAAACTGAACAGCAGCGTCGTGCGTGATGACACGCCGACCGTGCGTGGCATGATCTTCAAGGTGCGTCACTTGGTGACCGTCCAAGAAGTCGCGGAAGGTGAGGCTCGATAATGAAGTTGAATGATCTGCGCCCAGCTGCTGGGTCACACCACACCTCAAAGCGTGTTGGTCGTGGTTACGGTTCAGGCAAAGGTAAGACGGCTGGTAAGGGTATGATGGGTCAAAAGGCTCGTTCAGGCCCCAATCCATACCGCACATTTGAAGGTGGTCAGAATCGTTTGACCAAGCGGATGCCATACTTGCGCGGCTTCAAGAATCGCTGGCGTGTGGCCTATCAGGTACTGAATGTGGCTGACTTGTCAGAGTTGTCAGCAAATAGCAACGTAACAGTTGCTGATTTGATTGCCACCGGCGAGTATGATGCAAAGACCCCAATCAAATTGTTGGGTGATGGTGAAATTACCGTTGCCATCAATGTGGAAGTGCACAAAGCAAGCGCGAGTGCCAAACAAAAGATTGAAGCTGCTGGTGGTCGTGTGACGGAACTTGGCTGGGAGTCGGTTCGCCCAACTCGAAGCCGTGGCGTTCACTCAGCATCACGCCAAGCAGAGTAATGACGGTTGCGGTGGTGGAGGTGTTGTGCCTCCACTACACCTGACTTGAGGAGATTGTTGAATGCTGAAGTCAGTGATACAAGCACTGCAAGTGCCAGAGTTGCGCCGTCGCGTGTTGTTTACGCTGGCGATGATGCTCGTGTTCCGGTTTATTGCACACATCCCTGTGCCGAACCTGGATCCAAATGCACTCGCGAGCCTGCGTGAAGCGTTGCAAGGCAACCAGCTTGCACAATTGCTGAATATCTTTGCCGGTGGTGCCCTGCAGAACCTCTCCGTGGCGTCAAT
>VGPG01000093.1 GCA_016875555.1 Chloroflexota bacterium
GGCACTGGGTGCGGCTGCACAGGCACTGATAATGAATGACAATAGCGTCACCATTAGGACAATTGCCATGCGTGTCATGTGCGTTCCGGCCATCTGCTGCTTCATGCTACTCCTCTTACCTTTGTTGGCAGATACAATCCCCAAATATAAAAAGGCCGACTATCGTCGACCTTGTCAGGGGCGAACATTGAAGATGCGTCAATGCATCGGCTGATTACAAGTGCTTAATACAAAGTATAAAGAGATTTAATCTCCTGTCAACTTTTCTTTCGTTTCAGTTTTGAAAGTTGACATCAAAAATAGTTAACTATACGGAGCAAGGGCACGTATCATCGCCTGCAATGCATGTTCTAGTGTTTGGCGTTGTGTGGCAAACGTCAAACGTACGAATCCCTCGCCAGTTGGCCCGAATGCAGCGCCGTCACCAAGTGCAACCTTCGCCTCGTGAAAGAAGAAATCACGCGGTACGTGTGGGAGTTGTGCATCACGGCAGTCTATCCAACTCAAATACGTCGCTTCGGCCTTGTTTACTTTGAGTTGTGGCGCATGCAATCGCAACATCTCATTTACCAGTGTTTGGTTGGCCAAATAATATGCTCGTACATCCGATAACCATTCATCGCCATACAAATAGGCAGCCTTGGCACCGGTATACCCAAAGATTTGTGGACTAGATACGAGCCCTTGCATTGCTCGAATATACCGCTCACGGACTTCGCGGTTCTGAATAATCGCCACACAAAAACCTAAGCCAGGAATGTTAAACGTTTTGCTTGGGCTCACAAGCGTAATTGTTCGTGCGGCGACATTATCCGATAATGTGGCAATCGGGATATGCACTGTATCACCAAGTAATATTTCAGCATGAATTTCGTCAGCACATATCAACAGATCGTGTTCGACACAGGCATCAGCCATCTGTTGTAACTCAACGCGTGAAAAGGCACGACCGGTCGGATTATGTGGATTACACAACAAGAACAACTTAGTGTGCTCGTGGATGGCATCACGAAATACATGGTCATCATGAACGTATGTTATGTACCCATCCGGAGTGATTTGATAGGCCAAATCTGCATACTGCGCCTTTTTGCCCTGATTCAATGGAGCTTTTGCGATTGGACCATAACAAGGTGCGTGTAACAACACCGCATCACCAGGTTCACCCACAATGTGACATGCCAAATTAAATCCTTGTACAACGCCCGGCAGATAGACTAATTCATCGGCAGCGATATCCCAGTTATAGAGACGCTTCAAACGTGCACGAATAATGTCACCTATCTCTGGCAACTCCCAGTTCCCACCAGGATGAGACGCATGACGAATTGCGGCAGTGTAACCAAACAGACCGTGTGAAACGCGATCAGCGAGCGCAGCGGTGACCGCAGGTGGGGGTGCAAAATCAGCTTCAGCAATCCAGAGAGGCACAACGTCACGATCATATATGTTCCATTTGACACTGTCGGTGTTTCGACGTTCATGATATCTATCAAAATCGTGCATGAATGTACCTCATATTCGGTGACTTGAGATGTATTATATATGAGCTGATAAGGATTTATCCATAGTTTACGACATGATGTAGCAAAATTATGATACAAAAAGCGGTGCAGTGTATGCACACTGCACCGCTCATACCTTATCAGCTTAACGGTTCAAGTGCACGTCGCATAGCGTCGAGCCCCTCTTCAAGAAATTGACGAGGACATGCCATGGTCAAACGCACAAAATTCGCCGTGTGTGCACCAAAGTTACGGCCATCACCGAGTGCAACTCCATACTTTTGGAAGTATTCCTTGGGATTGCCTTCGATACCAGCTTGCGAACAATCAATCCACGACAAATAGGTCGATTCAGGATTCGTGACCGTCAATTGTGGCATGAACTTCTTGATATACGCGTTCGTAAAATCACGATTTGTGGCGTAGTAACTCAACAAAGCATCAAGCCACTCTTGGCCGTGCTGATACGCAGCCAAAGCTCCCACATACCCGAAAATAGTTGCATGTGGCACCAATCCAGCCATGACTTTCTTGTATTTCGCACGGAGTTCAGGATTTTGAATAATCGCAAAGCTAAATCCGAGGCCAGGGATATTAAACGTCTTGCTCGGTGCCATCAAAGTGATGGTATTCAGCGCAATTTCTGGCGATAATGACGCAGTAGGGATGTGTGTTCGACCATCAAGCACAATGTCGCAGTGAATTTCATCGGAACAAATCACCACACCACGATCAACGCATGCTTGCGCCATTTGTGTGAGTTCATCGCGACCCATGAGTCGACCAGTTGGATTATGCGGATGACAGAGAATGAAGATTTTTGTCTTTTCGGTCATTGCACCGACAAATGCGTCCATGTCGAGATGATAGTCAATAATGCCCTTATCTACACTCATCTTCAACTCTGCAGGCTGCGTAATCATGTCGTGATTATTTGCGGCCGTCAGAATCGGCGGATAGTTTGGAGTTTGTACGAGTACCCCGTCACCTGGCTGGCCAACTGCACGGCACGCAATGTTGAACCCGGTGACAACACCTGGAACATAGACCAGATCATCAGTGGTGATGCTCCAGTCATACAGATCCTTCATCCGTTTGACAAGTAATTGTGCAAGTTCAGCTGGTGCGCCTGCGTACCCATAAATTCCATGTTGCGCACGTGATACCAACGCATCAATGACTCCAGGTGGAGATTTCAGATCGGCGTCAGCTACCCACATTGGTAGCACGTTGTCCCCGTATAAGTTCCACTTAATACTGTCGCCACCCCGACGATCGACCACTTTGTCGAAATCGAAACGCATCTGAGACCTCCTATTGAAATTGCGTAATGCACCGATAGTATACACCATGCATTTATACTTATTCACAAAGTATTAATTCACTAACGTAGACCGCATAATCATGGCATATAATGGTCTTTAGTAAATCGTCGTGACTGTACATGGTAGATATCCAAATGACACAAAAAACATCATCACCATGGAAATCGAGTGCCTTATATTTGACCATCGCTCGTCGAGTTTCTGCTCAACCCTTCCTCCTGTTTGTGGTGTGGCTAGGCTTCACGATGGCAGTGGCACTGACCGTCAGTATCCCAGTCTACGCCGAATCAGCCGGATACCGCTTACTGATTAACTCGATAAGCGAAAATCAGCAACCAGGTACTCGGTTGCCGCCTTTTGCACTTATCTTCAAGTTTGGTGGGGCATCAACGCGACCCGTTAGTTTTGAGCAATGGCAAATTGCTGACAATGCAATGCAGAACTTACCGGCATATGGTATTGACCTCCCTGCGCCACCGCTTGTTCGATATGGTGCAAGTGAAAAACTCGAAATTCGTTTTCCTGATTCCAAACCGACCACACCATCCGTGGTGCGTGCCCGCATTGGTTTTCTTAGCGGACTTGATCAACACATTCGTCTTAGTAGTGGTGATATGCCCACAGCATGGGATGGCAACGGACCAATTGAGGTCCTCGTTGCGCAAAGCACCTCCGACAAAAACACGATTCTCCTCGACGATATTTTTGTGGCACAAAAACGCGGTGGACGCTATGCGCTTGAGCAACAAATCAAAATTGTCGGCATCTGGCAACCACGCAACGATAACGACTTGTACTGGTTTACCCCAGCTGCCGCCTACAGTGATGTGTTTTTTGTGCCGGAGACCACATGGCAACTGCTGGTGAATCGACCACCTGCAGAATTCGTCGAACAAGCGAGTTGGTATGCCGCATACGATGGCTCTGGCGTGCAAAGTAACAATACGCCACAAATTACAACTGGGATTACCACGGTGAATAGTGAGATGAGCCAGCTCCTACCGGGAGTTGAGCTCTTTCGATCACCACTTAGTCAGCTCGAACGTCAGCAGCAAGAGGTACGTCAGCTGACCGTCACATTGTTGCTCTTTGGAGTCCCTCTCATTTGTCTGCTCCTCGCGTTTGTGTGGCAAATCGCCGGATTACTGGTAGCACGACAAGAGCTTGAAATAGCCGTGCTTCGTAGTCGTGGCGTCACACGCCAACAGTTGTTAGGCATGTCGTTGATCGAAGGCGGGTTTATTGCGTTTTTTGCACTGATTGCCGGCCTTCCACTCTCGCTGATCGTCGCACGAGCAATTGGACTCACGCAGTCATTTTTACGATTTGGCGAGTTAAACATCCCAGAGCCTCAACTACTTGATCAAAGTTGGATACATGGCGGATTAATTGCATCTGTGGCGATACCTGCCGTGGTGCTCCCAGCAATTCGACTTACGCGCAACTCGATTGTTTCATTACGTCAATCTCAAGCACGACAGAACTTTCCACCGTGGATCGAACGCTACTTTGTCGATCTTCTTCTGTTCATTCCATCGTGGTACGGATATCAGCAACTATCTATTGGTGGATCACTCTCCGTACCTGGGCTTGACGGTGAGGGCGGTCTTGATGACCCATTTCGAAATCCACTCTTGCTGCTAGCCCCAGCACTCTTCATAGGTGCAACCACGCTCCTGGTAATCAGGCTCTTTCCGCGTATGATTACGCTGGTAACTGCGTTGATTCAACGGCTACCCGGAGTGGTTGGGATATCTGCGATGCGTCAGCTTGCACGTAATCCAGGGAGCTTGCGTGGCCCAACACTATTACTCATTTTGACAATAAGTTTGGCAACGTTCACAGCATCGATGGCTCGCACACTCGACCAATACAGCATCGACAAAGCGCAGTATCGAAGTGGAGCTGATTATCGGTTGTTACCGAGTACCATGATTGGTACGAGTGTCGACATATCGGGTGATATTCCCAACTTGCCTGATCCAGATTTACTCATGGGACGCACGCAACTTTCGAGTATGACTGGTGAACAATCTCCTATTGTTTCATTGGAATACTTGTATGTGCCAATCACAGAGTTTAGCGAAGTACCGGGAATTCAGGCGGCCACCATTGTTGCACCGAGCAAAGTAGATATGAATGTTAATGGCGCCGCCAAATCAGGCGTAATGTACGCCATTGACCCACCTTCATTTGCCAGTGTTGTGGCCGACAC
Organism: Chloroflexota bacterium; assembly: GCA_016875555.1. Taxonomy (GTDB): domain Bacteria; phylum Chloroflexota; class Chloroflexia; order Chloroflexales; family Roseiflexaceae; genus UBA965. The sequence continues at coordinate 5,046 of VGPG01000093.1, forward strand.
GTGGAGAGCCGACTATGATGACGACTCACTGGGTGCAATCGTCAACGGTATGAACATCAATATCGATGACGCTATCATCTCGCAACGTCTTGCCGATGATTTGAATATCAAGGTTGGCGATCGATTCGAAATCATCGTCGACAGTTTGGGCAGTCGACGCACGGTGTCGGTTGTCGTCGCGAATATCATTACGTACATGCCAACGCTCTATAACGAAGGGCCATATTTTGTCCTGACAAACTATGAGCATATCACCAACGAACTTGGCGGCAAATACATGTATGAAGTATGGTTACGTAGTGACGGGAGTGACAACCTCAAAGCAGTCCAGGCGACCGCATTTCGAAATGCATTGCGTGTGCTCCCGTACACTCCAACTGCATTTATCAATGCCGAGATTCTTCAGCCACAACGTCAAGGACTGTTTGGGTTACTCTCAATAGGGTTTGTGGCAACAGGTGTTATGTCAATGATTGGTATGCTCGCATATATTTTGCTGACACTGCGGCGACGTAGTGTTGAGTTTGGTGTACTGCGCGCTATCGGCATCAGTCAAACATCATTACGGTTGACGCTTACCCTCGAACAACTCATCACCATCGGGTTTAGCACGATTATTGGTATATTTATCGGCACAATTACGAGCCTACTCTACCTCCCATTCCTCAAAGTAAGCCAAGGCGTCTACCCAGATACACCACCATTCTTGGTAGTCTTTGCAGGTCTTGATACGGGCTTGATCGCCGCAACTGCTCTAGCGCTCATGGGGTTGATTATCGTACTTGAACTGTTCGTCATTCAACGCATGCGCATCGGTGAAGCAGTGAAACTAGGTGAAGCGGTATAACTGCATTGCAACGGTTTTCTATGGTATATTTACTGTACATGCTCGATTCATTTGATGACGTAAGTGTAAGAGGAACTAATGACTACTCGACCAGCGCCAAAGTTTACCGGTGTAGACACCTACGCAGACAGCAAAGGGCGATATACCATTCGTTTTGCCACCGATTGGCATAAATTTGACCTAGATCATGGTCTCGAAGGGGTGCTTTTTTCGCCTCATCCTACCAATACGAATACCTATGTTGCCATCTGGTGCCAAGCACTTGATATCCAAGCCGAGGCACGCGACGCGGATGATATTGCAAAAGCCTTCGATGAAGGGTTAGGTCAACTCAATCAGTACACGCTGCTTGAAGGCGATAATGTTGTGATCGGCAACCTGATCAAGTTAGAGCGATTTTATACCTTCGAAGAAAATGGCGTAATTCGGAAACGCAAAGTGTGGGCAATGTACGTTGGTAAGTGGTTGATGGTGTTGACCTACCAAGGTGAAACCATTGAAGAATGGGATCATTGGCATGCAATGGCCAACCAGTCATTCTTTCACTTTGTGATTCCACCAGAGCTCTGGTTTGCCATGGACCGCGACTTGTCAATCAAAGGCACACCGACTACACGTGTGGCCCGCGGTAAGCCGAAAAAGTCATAATCATGCCAACTTTACTCATCTGGGGCGCTCAGAGTAGCATAGCACGTGCAACTGCCACCACGTTTACCAATCAGGGGTGGACAATTGTTGGCGTGCAACGACCTGAACGTCCATACATTGAGCTTTACCAGGCAACTTATGAGTGTGACTTTAGTGATTGGCACGCGGTTAATCAGACGTCGTTGGTCATCGCACAAACACATGGGTGCGAATTCGATGCCATGCTGTATGCGACAGGCACGATGTATGGCCGGAAACTGGCTGACACTCCTCCAGAGGCCTGGCACAAGATTCTCGGTGACAATCTAACCGCGGCACACATAATTACTCAGCAGAGTTTAGCACTGCTCGCACCGAATGCATCGATGATGTACTTGACCGCATACTCTGACAAAATCAAACTACCTGGTATCGGAGCATATGCTGTTGCAAAGGCTGGACTCGAAGCGTATGTAACCGTTTTGGCAAAAGAAGAACGTCAAAAACGCATCATGAATGTGCGCATGGGAGCAATTGATACACCGTTGTGGGAAGATGCACCCTTCAAACTCCCACGCGGCGCGCACAACGCTGACTATGTTGCAGACGCACTATGGAACGCATACACACAACAACACCGCGGCGATCTTGACCTCTAATTATTCATGTTCGACACAATAGACCGACCAACGCATTTGTAGTTGGTCGGTCTATTTGTCTAACCACTGCATGTATGCATCATGCGAGCCGTTAAAGTACACGTGTAGAACCTGATTAAAAGTAACTCGCTGAGCTGCGTCAAACACCTCGTTCTCGTCATCGCCGTATGCAACAAGCATACCACGATCAGGATGGTATTCATCCTCGCCCGGCGGAATAACGATTGCCAACCACGAATTCGGAAAACGCTGCTCGATGACTACCACGTCTTCGACAAGCCCACGTTGCTCCATACCAGTGTATGGGCATCCACAATCGCAATTTGGACCACAATTACTATGATCACCGGTCCCACACGACATACTTGTGCCGCCATGCTGGGCACTTGTTAAGCGAACGGTTACTGGCATGAGGATATTCCTTGGGGGTCGACGTAGCAATGCACGTCGACCCCGATAGTTTTATTACATGTGAATAGGTGCGCCAGTGGCAGCAGCGTGAGCAGCTTCGCCGAGTGCTTCATACAATGTGGGATGTGCATGAATTGTTTTCATCAATGATTCTGATGTCGCTTCATGCGAAAGTGCAATACCGCCTTCGGCGATGAGCTCAGTCACTCGTGGGCCAATGATATGCATTCCCAACACTGCATCGTACTTCTTTTCAGAGACGATTTTGACGAAGCCGGTGCGTTGCCCGAGGATGGTTGCTTTGCCATTTCCAGCAAACGAGAACTTACCGACTTTGACATCGTAGCCCTGTTCACGTGCCTTAGACTCCGTCAATCCCACACTTGCTATTTCGGGCGTGCAGTAGGTGCATGCCGCGATAATGCCATAGTTAATCGGAGTCGGGTGATGTCCTGCAATTGCCTCAGCAGCAAGGATGCCTTCAGCAGATGATTTATGTGCTAACCAAGGCGTAGTGACGGCACAATCACCTACCGCATACACCCCATCGGCTGTGGTACGCATCATGGCATCAACGGTTATGAACCCACGTGCATCTAGTGTCACACCTGCAGACTCAAGACCTATATCTTTGGTGTTCGCCACAATTCCGACACCCACCACCGCACGTTCCGTCTCTACGACCACTTCTTTACCGGATGCGTCGGTGATGTTTGCCTTGACGCCCGAACCGGTTTTACTAATGGCATTGAGTTTTGCACCGGTCATGATGGTAATACCACGCTTACTCAGTGCTTTTGAAAGCTCCGTGCTAATTTCTTCGTCTTCGTTGGGCACAATCCGTGGCAACGCCTCGATCAACGTAACCTTCGAACCGAACGTGGCAAACATTGATGCAAACTCGACACCAATTGCTCCTGCGCCAACTACAAGAAGCGTTTGAGGTACCGACTTCATGCTCAAGGCTTGCCATGATGACAGAATATATTCACCGTCAAACACTACACCTGCTGCGGGGAGTTCACGTGGTTTTGCACCAGTGGCGAGAATCGTGTTTTTGGTCGTAACCGTTGATGTGGCGCCGGTTGACGAGGTAACAACAATCGAACCGCGCCCTACAACACTGCCCGTACCATTCAACACGTCTACTTTGTTCTTTTTTAACAGAAAGGAGACGCCTTGCGTCATCTGTTTGACGACACCGTCTTTGTTGGCGATAGTGGCTTGCCAATCCAGCTCAGCGCCACTAACCTTCACTCCAAACTTCGCACTTGAGTGAATCTCCTCAAGGAGATCGGCGGTATGCAACAATGCCTTGGTGGGAATACAACCCACATTTAAACAAACGCCACCCATCATTTGGCGTTCAACAATTGCAGTTTTCAAGCCGAGTTGTGCAGCCCGAATTGCAGCCACGTAGCCGCCAGGACCAGCACCAACGACGACTACATCATAAACTTGTTCACTCACGGTGTTTCCTTCTGCTGTATTAGCAAACCGGACTCATTTTACCACTTATTCATGACACACATGCCGTGCCATTAACTCTTATCAACTTGTTCTTCCATGATTGATAGTTGACGGGCTACTTCGTCGATTGCAACGCGTTGTTTCCGATACAAATCAGATTCGCTTAGTGCTAAGCGTTGCGCAGTGTCGCGGATTTTTCGCCCTTGTAGGAACCGTAAATCTAATATATTGTAGAGCATCCACTCGTTCGCCGTACTTGGGAGAGAATCATCAGGACGCAAGTTATCAATCGCTTGTCGCAACACACTTTGTAATGCCTTGGTCGAACTACCACCTTGACTGTCCAAGATGCTTTTTACCGACCGCAGTCCTACAAGAGGACTATCTGACAACTTTGGACCACCCCAATAATGGGTCAGTGCATCGCGCACAAGTTGTGTGAACTCTGGCATGAGTGCCACATCATCCTCGAGCGATTGCAACGCCTCCGGAGTCGCTTGTTCGATGCGAGAACTCATTTGTCGCAACGTACTCATCTCTGGCCCCATGGTTCGCAACGTGTCGAGTAAGCGTTGTTGCATCATTACAAGTACGAGTGCATGCTCTATTTGATTGGTTAACGTATGAATCAGTTGTTGCACTTCGTCATTAAACGCCATGCTGGGTTGATGGATTCCAAGCACACCAACCACACGTTGTTCTGGATCCTTAAGTTGGTAGACCGTGAAATCGTTGAACTGCTGAGGGTTTACCTCCAAATCTTTGGAGATGTCGATGAACAATCGCTCCAGCGGTGCTGTTTCAAATAATTTCCGTAAGCGACGACGTGGGCCAACTGACATTTTTACGGCATACCCACCAAATTCATCAGGTGCCGCCACAAACGCGGACTCACTGCGCACAGCCCCACATATCACTGTCAAACTGTTTTCGAGTAACCGACGGAGGTCGTTTTGGGTAAAGGTGTTGCGCGGTAACGAGCGCAGTGATGCGATTTCTTCTTCATCATCCGCATAGATCAGCAAATCAAGATATGGACGAATACGA
>VGPG01000094.1 GCA_016875555.1 Chloroflexota bacterium
CGAAATCCGATGATTTGTATGATTTGTTGCAACCACAACAACGAAAAAAACAACACGGTCACTTAAATCATCGTCATCTATATCGTACGGCACGTAATCTATCATTAGCCATGGAAGCAATCCATCGCAAGAAGTACGTGATTGGCGATGTAAACTTCAAAAACGCGCTCTTCAACGATGATGCACTCATCACGATTGTTGATTGTGACTCCATGCAGGTGACTGATGCGAATGGCATCGTACATCGTTGCATCGTTGGTATGCCAGAATACACACCACCTGAGTTGCAAGGTAAAGACTTCAATCAGGAGATACGTACCGCTAATCATGATGCATTCGGACTTGCCGTATTAATCTTTCAACTCTTGATGCAAGGGTTTCATCCATTTACAGGACGTGCACGTCCTGGCGTACCGGATGTCGAGCAATCACATGTTCACTGCATACGCCAACAAATTTTTCCATATTTGGATAACCAACCGTATGAACCACCCAGAGTAGCACCGAGCTTTTATGTGCTTCCCGGTATGCTCCAGACAATGTTTATTCGTGCATTCACACACGTCCAGAATCGACCCACGCCCAAGGAATGGGCGCAAATCATCAGCATGATTGAGAAAAGGCTTGTTCAGTGCACCAATGATTCTGACCACTTTTATCCAAGCGATGGCGCATGTGTGATTTGCGAAATCGAGTACAACAGTGGTCGCAGGGTGCGCACTTCACCTGCACCCAAGCCGACCGTCAGTACACAAGTACCGCTCAATCCTACGCAATCGAGTGGGCAGTCGGCAGCACAACCAACTCGCACCAACAAATCACCGACGTCGCTGCCATCTACATCAACAACTGGACCTCTCCAACCGGCACCCATATCGACGCCATCAGCTCAGCCCGCATCCCAACCGGTGCGCATCACGCCACCACCTGTATCGCTGCCGAGTGCACCGATGAGCGGTCGCTTATTACTCGGCTGGCTGATTTCTTCTAGCGCTCAACTGGTACGACGCATCCGTCCATACTTCAAGTATGTCATCGCGTTAATAATAGGCTTGATTCTGATAAATGCGATCGTATCGGCATTTACGGAAATCATCGCATCACAAAATTCATCGCAACCAGCAACAGCAATTGAGCAATCGACCCCAACAATCGTTCAAGTCACAGCAACTCAGATTCGTGTGACGCAGACGCAAGTTCCGGCAACTCCTACTACGGCTATCATTGCGGCGACGTGTGTCCCCGAGGACATCATTTCGTCCAGTTGGCCGATGCTGAATCCTAGTCTGTATGCCCAGTTACGCGTCGCCACATTCGGTTCAACTGTGGCGAGCAGATACGGACCAGTGCTGAACATTACATCACAACTCGTACCAAATACTGAGACAGCACAGTCCCCTGTGAAACTCATTGAGGCGTGTGGAAGCGGATATGGAGGTTTGATTGACCTCAATGATACACAAACCAGTAACTACCTCGGATGCACATCTGACACATGCAACTTACAACACATCACGCCCGTGATGTTCGCACATGACGTACTGATTCGTCGCAATGACCTACGTACCATCAACGTCAGTGGGCGCGCTTCATTACTCGAGCAACTGCTACAACGACCAACCAATACGGCTGAACTCTCCGTAATTATGTTGCGGCAAAGTAACTTTGATCAACAATCATTTGCGAATATGGTGTTACCACTACTGCAAAAACCCTTGGTCGTGATTCGAAACAACACGGCCATCTGGCATAACATGCAACAGCGGATTGACAGCGTTACAATACCGAATACAACACCTTGGTATTCACCATCACAGCAGATTGTGACAACTTCGGTGTCAACACCAATTGCACAAGTTACGCACGTCGTAGATGTGACGGGGCTGAAATGGCAAGACGCAACACAAATCAAGGCGACCGATTACAAATCATGGTTTGATGGTTGCGCTTCACGAAACGATCAACATCCTGCCTGTGTGTATGTTGATACGGTCCGTGCAACTGGCACGACGCTGACAATCACCTACCTTCCAGGTATACCGGAGGATATGGCTGAAACTATTGCACCATACGCTATTCGCGGCGGTGGTAGCAGCACCGAAGCACTGCTGCGCTCAAGCACCACCAAACTTGAAGTACAACTGCCATTTGAAACCACTCAACATGTGCTCAAATCGGATCAATACCAAATCACCATTGAAACTTTTACCGATTTGCAACAGTTCAACACACGCCTACGTCGTAATGACACGCAAATTGCAATAGTCGATGACGAGTTTGCCCATCAGCTCGTTGCTCTCTTGGTAAGTGACCCGCTTAATAGCGATGCGCAGATTGATTTGGTGCCAAATGGTGGTGTGTATGTCTTTGAAAATACGCAGGAGTAGTTATGCAACGTAACCAATCACGAATCATCTGGATTTGGGTGATTGCGTCAGTTTTTATTATGTCATGTGGTGCACTATCGTCATTCGTTGACACAAGTGCGCCAACCCCACAGGTCATCGTAGTAACTCCTACACCTGAAGTCGTGGGGGATGTGGAAGTCGATTTGAATGACACGCTACCGACTGCAACAATTGATGCCACCGCAGTACCCACAGAAGCAGAACGCCCCGCATCAAAACTGATTGAAATTCAGAGTCGTGGGGTACTCCGCTGTGGTGTGAACGCCGATCTGCCTGGATTTGGCTTTTATGATGCAGTACGTGAACGTTGGAGTGGATTCGACGTTGACTTTTGTCGGGTGATCGCAGCAGCAGTTTTGAATAACGCGGACGCCGTAGAATTCGTGGCAGTGACCACAGCAGATGGTCCCAAAGAACGATTTAACGCTGTGCGAAGTGGCATGGTTGATGTGTTGATTCGCAACACCACGTGGACAGCATCTCGCGACGGAAGTGGACTGATGTTTGGTCCCACCACATTCCACGACGGCCAAACATTCATGGTCCGCAAAGAACTCGGCATACAAACGCTCGACGATCTAAGTGGCAAACGAATTTGTGCCGGTGAGGGAACCACAAGTTTGTTGAATCTGCGCGATGATTTTGCCGCACGTGGCATTCAATTCACGCTGGTCGAAACAAAGGGCGAAGAAGAACTCTACAATAGTTATCGAGATGGATTATGCGATGCGGTGTCAAGCGATAGTAGTCAGCTCGCCGTCGAACGCATCAAACTTCCGACACTGGATGATCATGTCGTGCTCGGCGACCGAATCTCACGCGAACCGCTTGGTCCGGTCGTGGCAGAAGGCGACGACCAGTGGTATGACATCGTCAGTTGGGCCGTATATGCCACGATGTACGCCGAGGAACTGCGCATTGACAACAGTAATGTGGATCAATACTTGATTGATAGCACAGATCCGCGTGTTCGAAGACTCCTTGGAGTTGAGGGGAGCATTGGTCAGCAGTTCGGTTTACCAGTGGACTTTGGCTACAAGATTATTAAGCAAGTCGGCAATTATGCAGACATCTACAATAGAAATTTAGGTCCAGAGACACCGTTTGCAATCGATCGTGGACCAAATAAAGCCTGGAATCTTGGGGGAGGAGGCGTCCTCGCCTCACCTCCATTCCGTTAAACCAAAAAGTTCTCCCGTAGCGTGAGGCTACGGGAGAACTTTCTTGCACGGTACATTGTGTCACTCAGAAAAAGCAGCCACAAGTGCAGCAATGGTCGCAGGTGTAGTCCGACAACATCCACCAATGATTGTAGCGCCGGCCTCAACCCATGTACGTGCGGCAGCCACATAATCGTCACACGTTGCCGAACCAAACCACTGATTGTCATCAGCATTGTAGATTTCCCCTGAATTAGGATATACAACCACGTGCTTCTGGGCGTGTGTACGAAAGGTGTTGATTATGCCAACCATGTGTTCTGGTGCCGTACAATTCGACCCAATGGCATGAATGTGTGTATACTGGTTCATCGCTTTGGCAACATCTTCCAGTGACTGACCAGCCCACGTGTGTTGGTCATTTGGACAACTGAACGACATCCAGGCCGTCATCCCAGGAAACTCGGTCAGTAATTCGGCTAACGCGATTGCTTCGTCTAGATCAGGAATTGTTTCGCACGCGATCAGGTCGACACCTTCGTTACAGAGAATCTCAAGTCGTGGTCGATGAAATTCTTTGAGTTGCGTGAATGATAACCCGTAACGCCCACGATATTCACCACCATCCGCCGTATATGCGCCATATGGTCCAACCGAACCCGCAATGAACGGCTCGTATGATGCATGCACGTGTTGCTGCCGCCATGCGTCACGCGCCTGTCTGGCAAGTTGCACCGAACGCGCAATGACGGTCACTGCTTGATTGCGCGTCATGCCACGTGCCATAAACCCGGGAATGGAGGCCTGATAGCTAGCGGTGATGATGATACGTGCGCCGGCATCAAGATAGTCCCTATGCACCGCCTCAATTAATTCTGGCGCTTCATGTAAGTACTTTGCCGACCACAACACATCGTGCAAATCTGCACCACGTGCCTCCATTTCAGTCGCTAATGCACCATCAATGATGATAGGCATGTGATTTTTACTATATGATGTAGTTAACATCATGTCTCTCCAGCTAATGTGAATCTATTTACATCATACATGGATATTCAGCATTGTAATAGGTAATGATATTTTTATAATTTTAATCTGATTTTATTTATTTAATTCAATTAGGGTCAGTGACGTATGCTATACTGACGTATAGGTTCAGTGGAGGAGATGTATGGATCATTTATCCAATCTAGAAGCAGAGAGTATTCAAATATTCCGCGAGGTAGCGGCAACATTTGAACGACCGGTGATGATGTACTCGATTGGCAAAGACTCATCGGTTTTATTGCACTTAGCACGCAAGGCATTTTACCCTTCAATCCCCCCATTCCCTTTGCTCCATATAGACACGTCATGGAAGTTCAGAGAGATGATTGCGTTCCGCGATCAAATCGAGAAGTCACTTGGTATACGAGTCCTCATTCATCGAAATGAAGAAGCGCTATCGCAGGGTATCAGTGTATTCACACACGGATCAGCGGTTCACACGGACCAACTCAAAACAGTCGCACTACGCCAGGCGCTAGATAAATTTAACTTTGACTGTGCTATCGGTGGCGCACGTCGAGACGAAGAACGGTCACGCGCCAAAGAGCGCATTATGTCATTTCGCAGTCAACATCATCGATGGGATCCCAAGCGTCAGCGACCAGAACTCTGGCATCTCTACAACACGCGTATCAACCCGGGTGAGAGTGTGCGCGCCTTTCCGATGAGTAATTGGACTGAGCTCGACATATGGCAGTACATCCGACGCGAAAACATTCCAGTGGTGTCGTTGTACTATGCCAAGGAGCGGCCAACGGTTGAGCGCGACGGTCAAATTCTAATGGTTGACGATGATCGGTTCCCGCTCAATCCTGGTGAAAAGCCCGTAATGCGCATGGTGCGTTTCAGAACGCTCGGCTGTTATCCGCTAACCGCCGCAGTGGAATCGGATGCTGCCACCATCGACGATATCGTACAAGAGACATTGAGTGCACGCACATCGGAGCGAGCCGGGCGCTTGATTGACTACGACAAGCCGGGCTCAATGGAACAAAAGAAGATTGAAGGATACTTCTAATGCAGCAAGTCACATTAGATACAAAACGCAGTTTGTTGCGCTTTTTGACCTGTGGAAGCGTTGACGACGGCAAATCAACCTTAATTGGGCGCTTGTTATACGATGCACAACTCATCTTTGAAGACCAGCTACGTGGCATCACGATTGAGAGTCAGCGCAAACTCGGTGACGAGGCAGCGTTGGATTTGTCGTTACTTGTAGACGGACTGCAAGCAGAACGGGAACAAGGGATTACGATTGACGTCGCCTATCGTTTCTTCTCTACAGCAAAACGTCGTTTCATCGTAGCGGATACGCCCGGTCACGAACAATACACACGAAACATGGCCACTGGTGCATCAACGGCCGATTTAGCCGTGTTACTTGTCGATGCTCGCAAAGGTCTACTGGTGCAGACGCATCGTCACAGTTGTATCGCATCACTTCTAGGGATTCGACACGTTGTACTAGCCGTGAACAAAATGGATCTTGTCGGATACGATGAGAAGGTGTTCCGCACCATTGAAGCACAATATCGCGAGTTTGCGAAACAGCTTAATTTTACGAGCATCACGGCCATTCCCATGTCAGCACTCCTCGGCGACAACGTGTTCAAGCATAGTAATAACATGTCGTGGTACCAAGGACTGACCTTCATGACATTTCTCGAGGATGTTGATGTTGGTGACACGAAGATTGACGGCCCGTTCCGCATGCCGGTGCAGTGGGTCAATCGCCCACATCAAGATTTCCGTGGGTTCAGCGGTACTGTTGTAGGTGGCTCAGTACGCGTCGGCGATTCGGTCAGCATCCAACCCACAGGCACAACGGCAGTCGTACAACAGATTGTACAGTTCGATGTGTCACCAGATGTCGCCAAAAAGGGCGATGCGGTGACCATCGTCCTAGATCGTGAAGTCGATGTTAGTCGTGGCAACGTCATTTGTTCAGTTGCACATCCAACGTCAAATGTGGAACGGTTCGAGGCACATTTGCTTTGGATGACCGAACTCCCTGTTCAACCTGGTCGACAGTTTTTGTGTAAATTAGGCACGGTCACCGTACCCGCCGTAATCACACGTATCACCAGCAAGATTGACGTCAACACGTTCACGCAAATTCCTACAGACCGGCTTGAAATGAATGAAATCGGCGTCGTAGTAGTGCAGCTCGAAACCAAAGTCGCACACGACATCTACGACAACAATCGTGACATGGGTGGATTCATTCTGATTGATCGCACCACGAACGATACACTTGCAGCTGGTATGATATTGCGCGATGTTGTCCAAGTGCAGAACATTACCTGGCATCACATGGACATCGATAAATCCGCACGTGCGAATCTCAAAGGACAGAAGCCGGCAGTGCTTTGGCTGACTGGGCTATCAGGATCTGGTAAATCAACCATTGCCAACTTAATCGAACGGGCACTCTGGTCAGAGGGCAAACACACCTACATCTTGGACGGCGATAACATTCGACACGGCTTAAGCAGCGATCTGGGATTCAAAGCAGAAGACCGAATTGAAAATATCCGACGTGTAAGTGAAGTATCGCGCTTAATGACCGATGCCGGCATGCTTATCATTGTTTCACTCATCTCACCCTATCAAAGTGAACGCGAACGAGCTCGTCGTACAATCGGAGACGAATTTATCGAGGTTTACATTGATACACCACTCGAAGAGTGTGAACGACGCGATCCAAAGGGTCTCTACAAACGAGCACGTGCCGGTGAAATTCGCGGTATGACGGGCGTTGATTCTCCGTATGAACCACCGACACTACCAGAAATCCACGTGAAGACCATGGAAAACACTCCTGAGAAATCAGCGATGTTGATTGTTGCATGGTTGCGCAGTAATGGATTTTTGCAAAACCATTAGTTACGACTCCCCACAGGTGGTGTGACCACCTGTGGGGAGTGATTGTTTTCTAATCCACACAGTGCAAAAAACACGGCGATGGAACGAACGTTCCATCGCCGTGACGTAATTATTCTCGGCTATTTGGCTTTGCGGAGTGAGGCGAGAATGCGCCGAATCTCACCAGCTTCGTGCATTGCATCCTCACGCACGTGCAGTTCCATTGACGGACTAATGACAATGCGATGCCACACATCCCCGACTGAACTAATGGGTCTGCGCGGTGCCATGTCGCTTTTTGCACGATAAAGCTCCATCGCGTCAAATGGCAACGAATAGTCGTCGTCTGCTTGCTCGGCGAAACTTGTGGTTACAAGACCTAGTGGCCCAGATGCATTCTCACTTTTCAAAGAAAATCGCACAGATTTAGTTGCAATACTGGCATGCGCTTCTACCAGAGACTCTACAGCCTCTGCTTCAGCAAAGCGACGTGCAATATCTGCGGGAACCGGACCTGCCAAGCGCTCCAACTCTTGATCATTGAGTGAGGCCATTTGATCGCGAATCACACGGAGTGGCAAGAATCGCTCTTTAAGATGCTTTGCGGCACACAGCTGGAGGTAATGGCGCAATGTATAACGTGCAAAACGGTCGCGACCTGCTGGTTCGTCGAGTACGCCTTCATCGGTATAGAAACGAATCGTTCGTACGGTAACTTGTGCCATTTTTGAGAGTTCGTTTATTGTGACGCCTTCTTTTGCCATTTGAATATCCTAACAGTAAAACTGTAACTTATCGTATGGTAATCGGTTAGATGATTACTGTCAATCTAGAAAACTAACAATTTGCTTAAAACTCACATATGTGCACTGCGCAACATCAAGCAACTGTTCTGCGTAATGCGAGAATCGCCGACGTTACATGTTGGTCCATCAGAAGACTGGCACGTTCGTTATGTTGCAGTATAACGGCTTGCACTATCTCTTCATGATCAGCATGCACTTGATCTAATTCTAGTTGTGTGCGGCGATTTTGCAAGCCCATTAAACTCACATGTTGAAATGCGCCACTAAACGACTCAACAAAATAGCGTAACATACTGTTTTGACTTGCAACGGCAATTTGTACGTGGAGTTGCGCATCTAATTGACTGTACATAGGCAAATCGGCTCGATGCTCGCGTAAGTCTTTCAGCGTTTGCTGTAATTTCTCCACATCAGTATCGGTGCGGTGTAATGCAGCTAATTCGACACTTTGTTTTTCAATTCCGCGACGAACCTCTAAGACCTCGAGTATCGTCACGGCATTGAGCTGTGTGGCACGTTGAAAAAAATGTACTAACGCAGTTGCACTTACCGGACTAATTACCGCATTCCGACCGTTGGCAATCGTTAAGAATCCACGCCCTGCCAACATGCGCAATGCTTCACGTATAACAGGTCGGCTTACCCCCAACGTTTCAGCGAGACGCAACTCTGACGGAAGTGCATCGCCGGGTTGAAGTTGTTGATGCAATACAAATGCCTGAATACGTTCTATCACTTGTTCGACAAGTGTGGTTTTTGTGATTTTTACAAGTTTGTCAACCGATTGCGTCATGGACTCCTCTGATGTATACTTGCTTCACCTGTAATACAGCATGACAGGTAGTGCGGTTATTGCAGATATCCTACACAGGACGAACCATGCGCACCCACATGTGTTATCAACAAACTGATGTGCTGATCACCGTACAACTCAGCAAAAGAGTCATTCACAACTTCGTGTGCGAATATGCGCATTTAGACCTGTGGTTACGACAAGTATACCGCAATTTGTTGCCAATCGACCAACACGTACAATAGATTCACGAGATCACCTGTGCAGCCCCCTTAGACGTCTGGAAGCGCCACTGCGGCATGATGCTTTATTTTGTGGCTGCCAACTTTGATGCAGAACAAACGCATGTACTCTGCTCGGCCGTGTCGACACCCTCACTCGTTCACATAGAGGATTGGGTGCGAGAAATGGCACGACACATAGCCCCATCAGGTCATCGCATCAACGGGTTGACTACGCCCATTAATCAGGAGTATCAAACGTATTTGCTAGGAGCATCATCACGATGTTTGAGCGGAGCGTTTTTTGATAATCAGGGTTACATGATCCGCGGTGGAGATGAACAGGCAGAACAGTTAATCGCTCATCGTTGGCACAACAAACTCAAACGTCACTCAACTATTTGATGGATGTATGCAATAATACGGTCACATCATGATTTGTAGGAACAGCACATGGAACTTTCGTTGTGGCAACAAATTGACGGCAGTATCCTCAATGCAATTGGCGTCATCGTTGGCGGTATCGCAGGCTTGGTCTTTCGCAACGCACTTCCAACCAACGTGACACAGACTATTCAATATGCCATAGGACTCATCACAGTGTTTTTGGCTGTTCGAATTGCATGGCAGCTTGGAGACATCGAAGTGCGCACCATTCCTGGCATAGTAGTGGCACTGATTGGATTGACACTGGGTGGGGCCATCGGTGAATTGTTCCATCTTGACGAACGGCTAAGTGCAATCGCCCAGCAGATTCAAACGAAGACTGGACAACAGGGGAATGGTC
>VGPG01000095.1 GCA_016875555.1 Chloroflexota bacterium
GAGGCAATTGCACTCGGTGCGGCCGTTGATTATCTGAGTGCACTCGGGATGGCCAATGTGGCCGCCTATGAGCACACCATGGCGCAGTACTTGCTCGAACGCCTCGACGAGGTGCCTGGATTGACCTGGTACGGCCCGCCCGTTGGGCCAGATCGGGCTGCCATGGCAGCGTTTAGCCTCGAGGGTGTGCACCCGCACGACATCTCACAGGTGCTTGACACCGAAGGAGTCGCAGTGCGGGCAGGGCATCATTGTACGCAGCCGTTACACGCTGCGCTCGATATACCAGCATCGGCCCGCGCATCCTGTTACATCTACAACGATACGCAGGATGTTGACCGGTTGGTGAGTGCGCTGCTCAAGGTGAAGCATCTTTTTGGCTAGAAAAGGGGGATACCCGTGAGTGACATGTATCGAGACCTGATCTTGGAGCATCATCGTTATCCCCATAACTTTGGTACGCTTGACCCGCACGATGTCTCACAAGAGGAGCACAACCCACTCTGTGGCGACCGCATCCGGCTTGACTTGCGCATCGTTGACGGCAAGATTACCGAGGTGGCCTTTTCTGGTAAGGGGTGTGCGGTGAGCCAAGCATCAGCGTCTATGTTGACCGATGAACTCATCGGCATGGACATAGAGCGGGCCCGTCAATACGGCAAAGATGATTTGCTTGACTTGATTGGTCTGCCATTAGACAAGAACCCGGTGCGTCTGAAGTGTGCCTTGCTTTCCCTCAAGGCCCTCAAAGTTGGAGTGTATCGTTACCTTGGGCAGCAGCTCGACGCAGACGATCTAGACTAGAAGAAAGAGGACCAACGATGACCGTTGAAGCCAACGATCTATCATTTGATTATTCGAAGTATGGTTTTCGCCAAGAAGAAAACTACGTCTTCAAGTCGGGCAAAGGCCTGAACGAAGAAGTCGTGCGTGAATTGTCGGCCATGAAGGGTGAGCCCGAGTGGATGCTCAAGCGTCGCTTGCAGGCGCTCGCCATCTTCTACAACAAGCCAACGCCCGTTGACGGCGCCTGGGGCAACCCAGATTTGCTCGACCTCAACTACGACGATATCCATTACTTCGTGCGTGCCGGCGACAAGCCAGCCACCGACTGGGATGCCGTTCCCGAAGAGATCAAGAACACCTTCGAGCGTTTGGGTATCCCCGAGGCTGAGCGCAAGTTCTTGGCCGGTGTCGGTGCCCAGTACGAGTCAGAGGTGGTCTACCACTCACTGCGTGAGGAGTGGAGCAAGTTGGGCGTAATCTTCCTTGACACCGACACGGCGCTCAAGGAGCACCCCGAGATTTTCAAGCAGTACTTTGGTACCGTGATTCCTTCGGCTGACAACAAGTATGCCGCGTTGAATACGGCGGTATGGTCGGGCGGTTCGTTCGTGTATGTGCCAAAGGGCGTCCACGTTGACATCCCGTTGCAGGCCTACTTCCGCATTAATGCCGAGAACATGGGGCAGTTTGAGCGCACGCTGATTATCATCGACGAGGGTGCTTCGGCACACTACATCGAGGGTTGTACGGCGCCAGTCTACTCGACTAACTCATTGCACTCAGCCGTGGTAGAGATTGTGGTCAAGAAGGGCGGCAAGTTCCGCTACACCACCATCCAAAACTGGGCCAACAACATCTTCAACCTGGTGACGAAGCGCGCTGTGGCCTACGAAGATGCCAGCATGGAGTGGGTTGACGGCAACATCGGCTCACGCTTGACCATGAAGTATCCATCGGTCTACTTGATGGGGCGTGGCGCCCGTGGTGAAGTCTTGTCAGTTGCCTACGCCGGCAAGGGACAGCACCAAGACGCCGGTGCCAAGATGGTGCACAATGCGCCAGACACTACCAGCGTCATCACCAACAAGTCGGTCTCAAAGGGTGGCGGCAAGACCACCTACCGCGGCTTGGTCAAGGTGCACCCGGGTGCCAGCGGCGCCAAGATTAATGTGAATTGTGATGCGTTGATTCTCGACGAAAAGTCGAAGTCAGACACCATTCCATATATCGAAGTCGAAGAAGAGAAGGTCACGCTTGCGCACGAGGCGACCGTCGGTCGTATCGGCGAAGAGCAACTCTTCTACCTGATGAGCCGCGGTATTCCCGAGGCCGAGGCCTTGTCAATGATTGTGCTCGGCTTCATGGAGCCATTCACCCGTGAGTTGCCCATGGAGTATGCCGTCGAGCTGAACCGCCTCATCCAACTCGAAATGGAAGGTTCGGTCGGTTAGTTCTTGGTCATTGTATGATTTGTATCACCGTAGGTGCGAGGCAACCCCTTGCACCTACGGTGCTCTTACATGGAGGAGCTGATGTCAGCATTCAAAGTTGTGGCTGCGCTCGCCGATTTGCCAACCGGTGCCACCAAAGCGGTCGAGTACGACGGTGCTGCCGTCGGGTTGTTTAATGTGCGTGGTACGATATACGCAATCGGCAATATTTGTACACATTCGTACGCCGAATTGCATGATGGATATGTTGACGACGATGATTGCACCGTTGATTGTCCGCTGCACGGTGCGCGCTTTTCGCTCAAAGATGGTGGCCACATGACGTTGCCCGCAGTCGCCGGCGTCAAGCGTTACGAGGTGCAGGTTGTCGATGACCAAATTCTGATTGCTCCTGCTGCCTAATGATGGTGATGTGATGCGGATGCGCGACGGGCTTGCCGATGAATTAGCTAATTGGATGCGCCGTGGCTATCCGTACGAGGTAGTAGCGCTGTTGCTCGGATCCTTCGATAGCGCCGATGATATCGTCATCACCCAGTGTGTGCCCGTCGCAAATCAGGCGCTCGATCCATCGAGGCACTTTGTCATGGATCCACAGGGGTGGTTGACGGCCGATACGCAGGCGCAATCACTCGGCCTTGATATTGTAGGGATGGTGCATTCGCACCCTGATGCGCCGCCCTATCCATCACATGCAGATAGTGCATCGGCCGCTCTGCTGGGCACGCGCTTTGTCTACCTGATTGCCGCGGTAGATGCAGGCGGGGCCGTGGAGATGCAGGCCTGGCGTTGGGATGGTCAAATGTTTTGTGAGCAGAGGTTGCAATGTCGTTGACTGCGAGTCAATATGCTCGGTATGCACGTCACACTGCCTTGCCCGAGGTGGGCGTGGTCGGTCAAGCGCGTTTGCTGAACGCGCGTGTCCTCGTGATTGGTGCCGGCGGTCTCGGGTCGCCAGTGGCGCTCTATTTGGCGGCAGCGGGTGTGGGCACGATTGGGATAGTCGACGACGATGTAGTTGACGTAACGAATCTTCAGCGTCAGATTTTGCACACTACCGCGCGGGTCGGTCAACCCAAAGTTGAATCCGCACAGTATGCCCTGACACAACTCAATCCCGAGATTACCGTGGTGCCATACCACATGCGTGTGACCATTGACAATGTGCTGGCACTAGTTGAGTCATATGATGTGGTGATTGATGCGACAGATTCGTTTGCCACGCGCTACCTGGTCAATGATGCCTGCGTGATGCGTCAAAAACCGTTGGTATATGGGGCCATCTTTCGTTTCGAGGGTCAAGTCAGCGTCTTTGCGCCACACATGGGTGGCCCGTGCTATCGTTGCCTCTTCCCCGAGCCACCGCCGCCCGAGTTGGCGCCGAATTGTGCGCAGGCCGGCGTGTTTGGCGTATTGCCAGGTGTTGTCGGTAGTGTGCAGGCGACCGAGGCGATTAAGTTGATTCTGGGCATCGGCGAATCGTTGATGGGGCATCTGTGGATGTACGATGCGCTTAGCATGCAGGTCGATCGCTGGCAGGTCGCCCGCAATCATACCTGTGCGCGCTGTGGTGATGCACCGACGTTGCATGGTTTGGTTGATATGGATGCGCTGTGTGCCACCCCGCCGACGGCCCAAATCGACGCGCATTCGTTGGCACGGCGACTTAATCGTGCGCCAGTCTTTTTATTGGATGTGCGTGAGCCACACGAGTATGATGCAGGGCACTTGGCTGGCGCAGTGCGAATTGGGGTTGATGACGTGGCCAATCGTTTCGATGAGTTGACTACAGTTGACGAGATTATCGTCTATTGCCGCAGCGGGATGCGTAGTGCGCGGGCGACGGATATATTGCGCCAGCGCGGCATCAATGCCGTGAGCCTGACCGGTGGCTTGTTAGCGTGGCAACGTGAAATCGACGATACAATGGTCGTGGTGTAAGAGCGAGGTGCACAATGAAGGCAACACTGTTTAGGCAGATAGCAGCCCCCAACCCACAGTGGAGTCGCCCGATTGTGGCGTTGTGGTACCAGGGGCAGGGTGATTGGCACGGGGCGCACGATGCGCTCCAAGACGACGACACCCGTGTTGGGTCGTGGGTGCATGCACATCTGCATCGTGTCGAGGGCGATGCGTTTAATGCGGCGTATTGGTATCGACGTGCCCAACAGCCGGTGCCACCCAGCACGCTTTCGCATGAGGCTGAATGGCAACAGTTGGTTGAGGCAGTGACAGCGGATCTACAATCATGACCATCACGCAGGTGATAACCCAGATGATTGCCTATCATCACGAGGCCAATCGTCGGCTGTGGCAGTTGATTGAGCCGCTCGGTGACGATGTTTTTTGTCGTGAGCACGACTATTCTATTGGCTCGATTCGGAATCATATGGTGCATCTGACCAGTGTTGATGCAGGGTGGTTGAATGGTTTGCGCGGCAATCCACGAACGTCGTTTGTGTGGCTCGATGCCAAGGACTTCCCCACTATTGCGCTGACCAAGGCGCGCGCTGACCAAGGAATGTACGACTTGGCACAACAAGTAGCACGTTGGAGCGACGACGACTTGATGCAGGTGCCGGTAGGCATGAACGAGTCGCGCTGGCAGGTATTGGTGCATCTGACGACGCATGGCGTTGATCATCGTAGTCAGGTATTGCCACTCATTCATGCTGCTGGTGGCCAGACGATGCCACAGGACTTTATTATGCATGTCTGGGGTTGGTCGCTCCCGCGCCACTAACAAAGGAGTATTCGGATTATGGCAGATCGAATCGGCGAAATCATTGAATCCTCAACCCTACAGTTTATGGCTGGCAGTTACCAGCTGCACGAGGCACCAGCCTTTGGTTCAGTGGTGCGCGTACAAACGCGCGAGTCCGATGTTGACATTTATGCGTTGGTCTACGATGTGCGTACGGTGAGTCGCGAACCGGGTGGTCGAGCGGTGATTCGCGGCGTCACGTATACCGGCGAGGCGTTGCACAACGAGGAGATTTATCGGGCGCATCCTGACTTGGCTGAGGTTCTGCAAACCGAGTTTTCGGCCTGGATTGTCGGATACCGACGCGGTCATAGTGTCTTTCATCGGGTCCCCGCTCAAACGGTACCCGTGCACTACAGCGTCTATGCGTGTACCCCAGAAGAGTTGCAACGCTTTGGTCAACAGTTCGGCTATATTGGCATGGTTGTACACGCCCAACAACTACCCGTTGATGAGTTGGTAGGAGCGGTGATTCGGCAGATTGCGGTGGCACATACCCCCAACGAGCGTGACTACACGATTCGTGCGGGTCGTGAGTTGGCCACACTCCTGCGCGATGATTTTGAGCGTCTCAGGCAGATCGTACAGCGGATTCGGTTCGCGTAATTCGCTGTGGTGTATCAGGGCTAGTGCGATATGCGACGCAGGGGGCGAGGTTGCAACCTCACCTCTGCATGTGCTATCATGAAGCAAATTACACGGGGACGTGGCGAAATGGCAGACGCGCTAGTCTTAGGAACTAGTGGAGCAATCCATGAGGGTTCAACTCCCTCCGTCCCCACCACAAATGATGCAACACACCCGTTGCGTTTTTTTGTTGAGTGACGGGCGGTGACCGTACGCGTCGCGTGTGTGGGTAGCAGAGTATGTGCGTTTGCACGAAATTGGTGTCAATATGTGCCTATGCAACGCTCTTAGTTTTGCTATGATAGCAGTGTGGTTTTATCAATGAAAGAGGTGTTGCATGCACTCCGATATCATCAGTAAGATTGAAAAAGCCCGGCAGTATGCGCAGCAACCTGAGCGTATCGCTATCGACAGTTTGAGTGCCACATTTCGTGGTGGTAACAACGACCATGTAATCACGATTCGCGACGGCGCATGGCAGTGCGATTGCGACTTCTTCAAGCATCATAGTACCTGTGCACATGTGATGGCCATGCAAAAAATCCTCGCACCAATGCTCTCAGATCGAGCCCGTCAGGCCGTTAATCCACTTGATGCTGATAGCTTCGCCGAGTCGTTGGGGTAGCGCATGACAATTGTAATTGCACATCGCGGTGCGTCTGCCTATGCTCCTGAAAATACGCTCAAAGCGTTTGATTTGGCCGCAGACATGGGCGCAGATATGTGTGAGTTGGATGTGGGCTTGACGGCTGACGGCAAGTTGGCCGTCTTTCACGATGATACGACCGGCCGTTGGGAGAGCCAAGATCGCCCTATCGGTCAGCTCACCATGGCCCAGATGCAACAGCTCGACATCCGCGGTGAGCGCGTTCCCGAGCTGTCAGCTGTCCTTGATCTGGCGCGTGCGCGTGGCATGCGCCTCAACGTTGAGCTCAAGCATGCCGGTATGGCCGCCAAAGTCCTTGCAGCCATCAACGATGCGCAAATGCATGATGCCGTGATTATTTCGTCGTTTTATCCACAGGCACTTATTGAGATTCGTCAACACGACCCGGTCATCCAGATGGGATTGTTGATGTACAACCAGGGGTGGGAGCCGTCGGTGTACACCGACGCCACGGCTATGCGCGCCACCCTCGCACAGTTCGCCTGTCAGGCTTGGCATCCATACTTCAATCTTGACCAGATTGATGTGGTTGCACCACTTGTGCAAGCTGAGTACGCCGTGAATGTGTGGACCGTCAACGACGATGCGGACATGCAGCGCTTCATTGATCTTAAGGTGCACGGCATCATTACCGATATGCCAGATGTACTCAGACGACGTCTCTAGTATGGTGTTTACACACCGCGGGGCGCACCGATACGGCGCGCCTCGCGGTGTGTTGTCGTGCCCTGTGCAAGTCATCAGCCGTTATCGATACCCACTTGCCTGCATCTCAAATAGGCGGGCATAGTCGCCGTTGTTGGCCATCAACTCAGCATGTGTGCCGTGTTCAACGAGTTCACCACCCGAGATAACCGCAATCCGATCGGCCATGCGCACCGTGCTAAAGCGATGCGAGATCAAAATGGCGGTGCGCCCCTGAGTTAATTCGCGAAAACGCTGAAAGACTTCGTATTCGTACTGGGCATCGAGTGCCGATGTTGGCTCGTCGAGGATCAAAATCCCGCCGTCGCGCATAAATGCCCGGCGGAGGGCAATCTTCTGCCATTGGCCACCCGATAGCTCGCGCCCTTGTTGGAACTGCCGGCCGAGCGTCGTGTCGTACCCCTGACTTAGAGTGCGTGCAATCTCTGCTGCACCCCCTTGGTCGGCGGCGTGCTCGATACGGGCACGGTCGTTGATACGTACCACATTGCCGAAGCCGATGTTATCGTTGAGGCTCATTTGATAGCGCACAAAGTCTTGGAAGATGACACCGATGTGGCGTTGCAAATCGGCCATGTCCATCTGTCGTATGTCTATCCCATCAATGGTGATGGAACCCTCGGTCGGGTCGTAGAGTCGCGTCAGCAACTTCACGAGTGTGGTTTTGCCGGCCCCATTGATACCCACGAGTGCGAGTGTCTCACCAGCCTTGATATGCAGGTTTATGTGTCGCAACGTCCATTCAGTGCGCTCTGGGTAGCGGAACGATACATCGTGGAAGACAATGCCCTCGTTGAGTGGCTCTGGCATCGGCTGCGCATTGTCCGTGTGCGGCATAATCGGTTTGAGATTGAAGAATTCAAAGAGCTGTGTCATGAAGAGACCGTTTTCGAAGATCCAATTCACGCTGTTGAACAGCCCTTGAAACGTCTGTTGGCTCTGGCGTAAAATTGCCAGGTAAAAAGTCAAGCCACCGATGGTCAGCGTGCCACGTATGGTTAGCCATACGACCCACGCATATGCCACATAAAAGCTGAATGTGGAGACCATCCCCCATGCGACGCTGAGCAATGAGCGCTTCTTGGCGAGTACCACATCTTCATCGTAATAGCTGGTGAACGTCTGTTCATGGCGATCAACAATCGGATCGCCAAGCCCAAACAACCGTACTTCTTTGATGCTCTTGTCGCTCGTCATCAACTCTTCAAGATACCGGAGTTGACGAAATTCGGGAGCTCGCCAGGTCAGCAGTCTGAAGTAGAGTCTGCTGTACCTCCCTTGTGCCACAAAGGCTGGAATACTCGCACCGAAGAGAATCAGTGCGACCCACGGCTGAAAGGTGATGACGATGACAAGAAATGAGATGAGCGTAATGGTCTGCTGTACGATGGCAAATACGCCGGTCACCAGTGCTATTGCACGAAACTCTGCTTGGCGCTTTGCATTCTGCAACTTGTCATAAAATGCCGCATCCTCGAAGTACTGGACGTCAAGCTCTTTGGCCTTTTGCATGATGCGCATCGCGATGTAGTGGGTCAATTTAGTGTTGAGCGTGTGGTCAGCAAAGACGCGCAGCTGGGTGAGTATGGCGCTCACCGTCAATAATCCGAATTCAACGAGTAACCACGGTGCGGTTGATTGCATCCCCGCCCATATGTCTGGCTGTTGCAGTGCTCGTACCACATGATCGATAATCTGGGCTGCCACATACGCCTGGAGCGCTGGCATTGCCGCATTAATGATGGTGCTCACACTGAGCACTCACAGACCTTTGGGGTCGGCTGCGCGGACCAGCTCAAATGCGGTGGGAATAGTGGCAAGCGCTGCTTTGCTTTGGCTCAGCCATAGTTGCCATCGTTCTTGCCAGGTAGTTGCTTCAGTCGTTGTGTCGGTCATCGGGTTATGCCTTATGTGCCAGTGGGTGTATCTCGATTATGCCATGAATGTCATAAAAGAGTGCACCGCCACGGGAAAAGCGTGTGGCGGTGCAGAGATGTGGCCAGATGTATTGGGCGGGGGGACACCAAACACATCGGTAAGGGGCCACGCAATGAGTTGCTGATTATTCGAGCGTAATGTTTGCGCGCTCTTCGGGTGACATTAAACCTAGGCGATCACCGCGGTTGAGGTAAATCAATGCCTCGTTTTTGACGTTGACAATCATGTCAGTCATGCTGTCACCATTCACATCGCGGAAGTCAAGGAGGACCGGCGTGCGGTCTTCGTCAGCACCAAACAGGTATGGACCGTTGATGATGCGCGTCTTGCTAGTGTCGCCACCGGGAATGTGCATGATGATGACCTGTCGGTCAAGATTCATCGCCACAAAGTGACTCGGGTTCATCGGACTATCGTCAATCCCAAGGTAGGCGTTGGTGTGGAATGTGCGCGTCTCGCCATAACGAACGTCATCGTAGCGCTCGATGCCCCAACTCACTGCTGCGCTTAACGCAAAGTAGAGCACTACTGCAGCGGCGATGGCCCCGACAATGTATGTCGGTGTCAATGAACCAATGGACGGAATATGAATGCGTCGGAGCGAAAAGAGTCCCTTGCCCTTGGCACGTGGGAGACGCATTGTTGGATTGCGCATGTCTTGTGTGCGAACTGCCATGATAGTTTCCTCCTTGAGGTTTGGCACATATGTTCGAAACATCTGTGCTAATCATATACGAACATTTGTTCCATGTCAAGAGCAAATTAGATGACAATTTGTCTACATTGTGAAAGAGCCCGTGCTACAATTCAACAGCACTTCAGAATAGTTGGTAGGAACGGTCATGCAAACTCCACAGGCGCGACGTACACAGGTATTTCGTCTGGCGATGCCCGCAGTCAGTGAGCTCGTGCTCAATACGCTGGTAGGTCTGGTTGATATTGTGCTTGTCGGTCAGATGAGCGTTGCGACGATTGCCTATCTTGGATACGGTACTGCGCCAGCACTCGCCGCCACTGGCCTCGCCGGCGAGATGTTCTGGACGATGTCGCTCCTGTTCATGGCCATCGGGACCGGCTGTACGGCGTTGGTGGCACGTGCGACCGGCGCCAAGGATCCAGACACGGCCAATGCCGCATTACGCCAAGGC
>VGPG01000096.1 GCA_016875555.1 Chloroflexota bacterium
GATGGCGCCAATGCCACCCGCACGCTCAAGCACATCAGCAGTAACATACAGTCGGCTAGTACGCCCATTCGCCTCCGTCAAAAGATAGACGATGTGCTCATGCTCATGCTCATGCTCATGCTCATGCTCATGGTGCTGATGCGTGTCACCCCATACCACATTAAGTGTGCCCGTCAGCGATATTTCGCTGACCGCTTGTGCGTTGAGCACGCCGTGTCCTTCAACCATTGCGCCCAGTAATATGAGGAATAGCACGACCATACGCATTTGTTTTCGCATAGTACACACCTCGTAATACTTCATACATATGAATAAGTTTACCATAGCACTCGCACACTGCTTTGTCAACACGATGACGTATTTTCTCAGAAATCAATGGTATGATTTTGTAGAGTGTATTCCCTCCCACATTGAGACAAAGGATTGCGCATGACGATTCATTCGCCCCTGCCCTATCTACTCATCGACGGCCAAACAACCTGGCAAATGCCCGAGTTGCCTAGTCTACGCAAATTACCCCCACGTGCTACATTCTGGCTCTACCCCGATGCCGAACAAGCGCTCCAGCGTGTGGCCGAGGCCTCACCACTGGTGCAATCGCTCAACGGCACCTGGGATTTCACGATTTTTGATACCCCGCGCGAGGTCACACCCGAAGCGCTCCAAAAAGCCCAATGGCGCCAACTCGCCGTTCCCGGCAATTGGACGATGCAACTGCGCAACGAATCGTGGTACGGCGAGTCTTTCAACAAGCCGCACTACACCAACATCCAAATGCCGTTCCCCGAGCCGTTCCCGTTTGTGCCCGAGGCCATCGCCACCGGCGTCTACCGCAACCGCATCGCCATCCCCGCCGATTGGGCCGGGCAGCGCATCGTCATCCACTTTGGTGGCTGTGAGGGCATGCTGGCCGTCTATCTCGACGGGCGCTTTGTCGGCTTCAACAAAGACAGTCGCACCCCGGCCGAATACGATATCACGACACTCGTCAGCGCAGGTCAGCACCACGAGCTCATCTGCGTCAACCCGCGCTACTCCGATGCCAGCTGGATCGAAGATCAAGACCACTGGTGGCAAGGCGGCATTCACCGCGACGTCTATCTCTATGCCACCCCAACCGTCTATCTGCACGATGTCGAGACCAGCACAACCCTGAGTGAGGACTTTGGTCAGGCCACGCTCCATGTCAAAACCTATGTGCGCAATCTGCACGGCCAAGTCAACGGCACCGTCCACGTCCAACTCTACGACGCCACTGGCAAGGCGATGCTCGATAAACCCGTCACCAGTGACGTGCCCGGCGCTACCAAAGGCATCAATCTCGGACCATCAGTGATTGATACCGCCGAGGCCACGGTTGACATCGACATCGCCAACCCACAGCTCTGGAGTGCCGAGCGGCCATACCTCTACACGGTGGTCATCACCCTCGAGGCAGGCGGCCAACGCACGAGCACGGCCATTCGCGTCGGCGTACGCCACATCATCATCCAAAACCGCGAGCTACGCATCAACGGCCAACCGGTGATGATCCACGGTATCAACTACCACGAGCACCACGACGAGTACGGTAAGGCCGTGCCCCGTAGCACCATGGAGCTCGACATCCGCACCATGAAGGCCCACAACGTCAATGCCGTGCGCACCTCGCACTACCCCAATAATCCATACTGGCTCGAGTTATGCGACGAGTACGGCATGTTTATCATTGACGAAGCCAACATCGAAAACCACTATCTACCCAAGCTCAGCGAGGATGTGCGCGTCAGCGCCGCCTACATGGAGCGCGTGCGCAATATGGTGCATCGCGACCGCAATCATGCCTGTGTGGTGATTTGGTCACTCGGCAACGAGAGCGGTTATGGCCCCAATCACGACATGGCTGCCGCCTGGATTCGCCACGTCGACCCCAGTCGCCCACTCCACTACGAAGGCGCTGTTTCGCCGTTTTATAACGACAAAAGCTACGCACCCATCGGCTATATCAACCACTGGAAGCGTGGCGCCATGTCGACCGACCTCATCTGTCCGATGTACGCCACCATCGACTCAATCATCGACTGGGCCAAATCGACCGATGACCACCGGCCACTCATCTTGTGTGAGTACGCCCACGCCATGGGCAACAGCACCGGGTCGCTCTGCGACTACTACGCCGCATTTGAGCAGTACCACGGGCTCCAAGGTGGCTTCATTTGGGAGTGGCTCGACCACGGCATCAAGGCCATTGCGCCCGACGGTACGCCGTATTGGCGCTACGGCGGCGACTTCGGCGAGCTCCCGCACGACGGCAACTTCGTCACCGACGGCATGGTCTGGCCCGATCGCACCCCACATCCGGGCATGCGCGAGTTCATGTACTTCGCTCGCCCCGTCAAAGTCAGCGCCGTCGCCGATCAACCGCACACCTACCGCATCAGCAACCGGCGCTACTACACCACGCTCAACGATCTACGCGGGCGCTGGTCAGTACGCGTCGACGGTGTGGTCGTCCAACACGGCGAGTTCGCTTTGCCAACGATTGCTCCACAACAATCGGCCGACATCACTGTACCCGTCAGCATCCCCTCGCACGGCGAGTGCTTCGTCAATTTCGAGTTCTATACGACCAACGACACCCCATGGGCGGCAGCCGGGCACGTCGTTGCTTGGGAGCAAATCGCCACGGCCACCAGCTACCATGTAGCTGTACCCGCATTACACCCCGTTGCAACGCTCAATGCTGCGGCGTTGACGCTCCGCAACGGCACCACCACCGTGGCGATTGATGCCCAAACCGGCCACATCGCCCATTTCATCAACAACACGCCCATCATCGGCCCCACCCTTAACCTATGGCGCGCCCCGACTGACAACGACGTGATGCAGGCCACCTTTGGCTTCGGCGAGCTCCGCGCCTGGCCGCTCTGGCAAAAACTCGGGCTCGACCGTATCGCATACCGCGTCGTGTCGGTGACATCCGTCACCGGCGCAGATGGACACCCCAGCATCGATGTCGAAATCAACGGCACCGGGCGCGATCAGTGGCGCGACGTCGTCGCCCACCACCGCTACACGTTGCACGGCGACGGCACCCTGCGCATCGACACCACCGTCAGTTTGGCCGAGGACTTCGCTGATTTGCCTCGCGTCGGCATTTCACTCAAGCTCCCCACCGCGTTATCACACCTCGCGTGGTACGGTCATGGCCCACACGACAACTACAACGACCGCATGTCGAGCTCAATCGTCGCCCATCATCAGAGTCGCGTGGCCGACCAGTACGTGCCGTATGTCATGCCCCAAGAGCACGGCCACAAGGTCGATACGCGCTGGCTCACGCTCAGCGATGACCATGGTCACGGCATCCGCGTCTCGAGCCCAACTCGCTTCGAGTTCAGTGCACTACCCTACAGCGATGCCGAATTGACCGCTGCCACGCACACCATCGAGTTGCCTACGTCACAATACGTACATCTCAACCTCGACTGTGGCATGCGTGGCCTCGGTACCGGCTTGTTCGTTGACACGTTGCCTCAGTACCGGCTCAACGAGCGTGCCTATCAGTTCACCTTCTTCATCGCCCCATTGGCATAACCGCATCACACACAGCGCCCGGAGCAGTCAGTTGACACTCCGGGCGGTAGTTTTTATATGGCTATTGATACACCGAAAGCGAGTACCCATGGACCACACCATCAAGGCGCTTGTCGATCGCTACCCAAATCTGCGCCTGCAAATCAACCTCGGCAATCGCCACCGTATCATCCACCGGCGCATTGATCGTGGCAGTTTGTGGGTCGGCATCAGGCGTGCCGGTGTGTATAACATCGGGGCAAATGGTGGCGTGTTACCTGTATTGATTGACCTGTTTGATCACTATGCCGATCCCACAATTGGGACATACATGGACGATTACATCCCACAACGCAAGGGATTAATAATCCCCAACATCACCGAAATGGCCAAAATCATCCGCCGTCTCGGCGAGTGGCACTAAGGGGTACTGAGACTGACACTACGCCTCATCACAACAGATATACACCCGCGGCGCACCGCCGGCATCCATAATCCACTCGCTTGCATCCTGGCGCACGCCGCGGGCGACCACATCACCAGTCCGCGGATCAACCACGCGGTACGTCAGTGGCACATCATCGCCGAACAACATCAGCGGGCCGCCGTCTGAGTTCTCACAAACAACTCTAGGCACCATCATTCTCAAGCGCCCATTAACACTCAGCTCATTCCATCCAGCCCTACCCAACTACTTTTCACTTTTCACTTTTCACTTTTCACTTTTCACTTTTCACTTTTCACTTTTCACTTTTCACTTTTCACTTTTCACTTTTCACTTTTCACTTTTCACTTTTCACCAAATCCACACTTTTCATGCTATCCTAAATAAACACCTTTCACCTTTCACCTTTCACTGAACTGCTTTTCACTTTTCACCTTTCACTGAACCACTTTTCACTTTTCACCAAAAGGACCAATCCACATGACCAAAATCCTCATCGGCTGCGGCCAAATCACCTGGATTCGCTTCGGGCCAAACGGCGCCGAGTGGCTGGCCCCAGAGCACGAAGTCCTCGCCCAAATCGCCCAGGCCGGCTACGATGGCGCCCCGGCAGGCCCCGACGAACAACGCTCAACCAGCGAGACCCTAGTCCTCTTCGCCCAGCACAACCTCATCCCGGCCCCCGGCTATTACGGCACCGCCTTCTGGGTCAAAGAGCGCCAATCCGAATTCGTCGAGCGCGCCAAGCGCCATGCCGAGTTTGCCCGTATCGCTGGGTGTGATGCCTTGTATGTAGCCCCCGGTGGCTTCGATTATGTCACGCGCAGTGGCTTGACCCGGCGCCAGACGGCAGGTCATGTCCGCCCCGAAGACGCCTTGACCGACGACGAGTATCAAATCTTTGCTGAGACGCTCAACCTCGTCGGGCAAGCCACTTTGGCCGAAGGTGTGTTCAGCTGCTTCCATAATCATGTGGGCACCGTGATTGAAACCCGCGCCGAGACCGATCGTCTGCTAGCCATGACCGACCCCAATCTGCTCTTTTTGGGCCCCGATACCGGGCACATGCAGTGGGCCGGTGACGACGCCGTTGCCTTTTGTCGCGATTATGCCGCCCGCATCAAAACCGTCCACCTCAAAGACATCAACGAGCAGGTGCGCGCCCAAGGCGCCGCCGCCAAGTGGGACTATGGCACCTTCACCGACCACGGCATCTTCGCCGAGCTCGGCGAGGGCTGCATCGACTTCGGTGCCATCATTGCCGCCCTACGGGCAGCCAACTTTAGCGGCTGGTTGATTACTGAGACCGACGTCACCCAAAAGGCCACGCCGCTCGAGAGTGTCACCATTAGCCGCGATTATTTGCGCCAGTTTGGCTTGTAATTCACAAAAAACAGCACCCCCCAGACTTTGTCTAGGGGGTAGTTGGTGCCGAAGACGGGAGTCGAACCCGTACGAGGTTGCCCTCAACGGTTTTTAAGACCGTAGCGTCTGCCATTCCGCCACTCCGGCAACGTGCTAATCATAGCATGAATTACCGACCGACGGCAAACGCTTTTTGTCTGCTACGCCTGACGATTAACCAACGCAAACGTCAACATGCCCTCGCACGCCAACGCACCATCAACCGTGGCCGTGGCCGAGGCTTTGCCAATCCCGCGCTTCATCGCCGTAATCGTCACCTCAAGGCGCAAACTGTCGCCCGGCACCACCGGCTTGCGGAATCGCACCGACTCGATGCCGGCAAACAAGGCAATTTTGCCCTGATTCTCCGGCAACACCATGCCGGCCACCGCCCCCGTCTGCGCCAAGGCTTCGACAATCAAGACCCCCGGCATAATCGGATAATCGGGGAAGTGCCCCTGAAAGAACGGCTCGTTAATCGTCACCTGCTTGATCGCCACCGCCCGCACGCCCGGCTCGAGCTCAACAATCCGATCAATCAACAAAAACGGATAGCGATGCGGTATCACCTTCATAATATCTTCGACGCTCATCACCATAATCGTGATACTCCTCTCTCATACGACACGCCCACATTGTAGCATTTTAGGCAGAAAAAAGGCGCCGCCAGCATCATACCAGCCATACCAACGACAATAACCCGCCCATAAAGATGACCAGTGGGAGCAGACTCAACCGCACCGCCCATGCATCATCTCGACGCCAAAACAACGCCACCAATGTACACACGCTCCCCACCAGTCCCACCAAAAACGTGGTCACCTCGTAGGCCGACAAGGTCGGTGTCTGCATCGTGAATACCAGACGATTCACTCCAAACAACACCACACTCAACCCTGCCCCCACAAATCCCCACCACCCGATGCGTGTCTGTGGCCATATGCGCATGCGTTGTCTCCTTGTATTAACACTACAAGTGCAATGCGTTGAGCACCATAATCATGATACGGACAAACACAAACCCAAAAATTGGCAATGTGGCCGCCCGCACCGTCCAGGCATTGTCACGCCCAAACAAGGCAATAACCCCACCGATACTCGAGGCAAAGACCGTGGCGCCCAAGCTTAATCCATAAAACGGCAACACATCAGCGAGCCACCACTCACCATAGCCCGAAACTTTGAGCATATACCCATTGATGATATATAGCACCACAAACGAGATAAATGATACTGCTGCCACCCAGCCGATGCGCGTACGCGGCCAAAAAGACGGAGCCATGGACATATCCCTTCTATCGCATCGTCATCAATCAAACGGCGCAATCAAAAACTCACCCACCAACAAAAACACCACAAACAACCCTGGGAGCAACGCCAGCCACAAGAGCCAGGAGCGCTCGTGATGCCGAATAATTGCGATGAGCGATGTGATGCTTGCCGCCAGGCCAACACCCAACATGGCAAACCCAACCAGCATCCAAACCGCAACTGGCAACTGCGATGCCACCTGCCCAAGGGCGCTTTCGCGCATGTCATTGAGCAACACGACCGCAGACTGATTTAGCACAAACAACAGACCATAGCCAATCAACAACGATTGCGCAACCCGACCAATCCGACTGTGTGGTGACGTTTTCCATGATGCATGACGCATAACCGGCTCCTTTTGGTAGGCAAATCGGCGTGAATATGCGACAATATCAAGAGCGATTCGCTCAGCTCTTGTATGCGAGATAGTATAGCACCCATGCTTCATATCGCCATAAACGGCTTTTTTTGGGATAAACCGACCGTCGGGGTTGGCCAATACCTCCACGGGCTGCTCAACGCCATCACGCACGTTGATGCCGTTCGTATTGAATTGTTCGTGCCGGTCGGCACCGTACCGCCCGATCTTCCCACCGGTGTGACACTTCACGAGTTGCGCACGCCTTTTGATGGCAAATCCGCCAACCTCGCCAAACTCTGGTTTGAGCAAATTGCCGTGCCACAGGCCGCCACACGCCTCGGCGCCCAACTCCTGCATGTGCCATACTTTGCACCGCCATACTTGTGCAGCGTGCCTGTTGTCACTACCATTCCCGATCTCATCCCACTGACACGCCCGGCCTACCGTGGCAGTGCCTTAGTACGCGGCTACATGGCGCTCGTCAAAGCAGCAAGTGTGCGCAGTCATACGTTGCTCGCTATCTCGCACGATGTAGCAACTCGTGCGAGTCATATCTTGCACCGGCCAGTTCACGAGATTGTCGTCACCCATTTGGCTGCCGACCCGATGTATACCCCACGCGCTGATGCCAGCGCGTATGTCGCCCAGCGCGGCATCATGGGCCCCTACATCTATTACGTGGGCGGCTACGACGAGCGCAAAAACCTCATCACCCTGGTGCGTGCATTCGCCGCCCTGCCCGATCACATCCGTAGTCACACGTGGTTGGTCTTGGCGGGCACAGTGCCGAGTCACAACCGCACCTTGTTCCCAGATATTGATGGCGAAATCGACCGCCTCGGCATTCGTCCTCAGGTCAAACACGTCGACGTCAGTCGCGCCGATAACCCGTATTTCTACAGTGGCGCCACGCTCTTCGTCTATCCATCGCTCCTCGAAGGCTTCGGCTTGCCACCGCTCGAGGCCATGGCCTGTGGCACGCCAGTCGTGTGTAGCAATCAATCAAGCCTACCCGAGGTTGTCGGCGATGCAGCAATTCTCGTCGATTCCACTGACGTGTCAGCTTGGCGCGATGCACTCACACAGCTGTTGCAAGATCCCACACAACGGGCCGCCTTGC
This sequence comes from Chloroflexota bacterium, assembly GCA_016875555.1. Lineage (GTDB taxonomy): Bacteria > Chloroflexota > Chloroflexia > Chloroflexales > Roseiflexaceae > UBA965. The sequence goes on from VGPG01000096.1 coordinate 8,197, forward strand.
GCGCCGCAGGACTACACCGCGCCCAACGCTTTGATTATGCGCATACTGCGCAAACAACCATCGAGGCCTATCGGTCGGTCATCGCTCAATCAGGGAGTCGCCGATGAAGATTGTCATCCTCTCAAAGGCGCTCCTCAGCGTCGCCTACCGCCGCAAAACCGACGCCCTCGCCGCCATACCCGGAGTCGAATTAACCGTCATCAGCCCCAGCGAGTGGCGCGAGCCCAACGCCAACGTGGTGCGCTACGAGCCCGGTCCCACACCTAATTATGTGGTTGAACAGGTGCCGATGTGGTTTAATGGGCGCCATCACATTCACTTCTATCCAACCGTTCATCGCATTCTGGCGCGCATCAAACCGGATGTCGTGCATGTCGACGAAGAGTCATTCAATCTCGCCACCTTTCTAGCCATGGTGGCGGCGCATCGGGTAGGTGCCAAAACCTGCTTCTACAATTACGCCAACATCGAACGTCGCTATCCTCCACCGTTCAGCTGGTTCGAGCGCTATGCATTCACCCATGCCAGTCACGCCATGGCCTGCTCGCACGAGGCCGCCGATATCATCCGCAATCACGGCTACCCCGGGCCAATCAGCATCATTCCGCAGACCGGGGTTGATGAGACACACTTTGTGCCACGCCCCGATGCCCACATCGCCCGTACGCCATTTACTATCGGCTATGTCGGGCGACTCGTACCCGAGAAAGGCATCGACGACGCTATCAGCGCCCTCGCCCAACTCCCCACCCACGTACGCATGCACATCGTTGGGGCAGGGCAATATGAGTCTGCACTCCGCCAGCACGCCACCACGCTCGGCGTCGATGCGCGCATCATCTGGCAAAAACCTGTCTCAAGTCACGAGATGCCGGGCGTCATGCAACAGTTTGATGCACTGGTCTTGCCATCACGGACCACATCCAACTGGAAAGAACAATTCGGCCGCGTCCTAATCGAAGCGATGGCCTGTGGCGTGCCAGTTATCGGCAGTAGCTCGGGCGAGATCCCCCACGTCATCGGTGATGGTGGGCTTGTGTTTCCCGAGGGTGATGTGAATCATCTAACACTTCGTTTATTAAATCTCATCAATAACCCAACCTTGTATGCGCAATTAAGTGGCCAATCTCGCCAGCGAATTTTTACAAAGTACACACAAATTAGTGTCGCCCAACAATACTGGCAAATCTATGCGCAAATTAATAATTTACGTTAATTTTTTATTTTTTATCTTAATAATGAAAATAATATCTAACAGATGAAACAAGGCACCGCAACACCTGATACGGACTTCCGCATTGGTACGATATCTGCAGGCACATACGGCACTGCATCGGTCACCCATACAACCGGGAGTAGCGTATGGCTTATTACTGTACCTGCAGGTGACTACGATGGTGGTGTAGTTCGTCGCAGTACCCGCAGCGGATTGACTATCCCCATCCAATATCTCACCGATGCTACAACTGAATCAGACGAATATGCCTGGTTCGAAATCGCCAATCCCGGTGACAGTAGTTCTTCGAGTAATTGGGACAAAGGCGATCCTACCTGTAACAACTCAGAGAAAAATGATGGTGCCGTGTACACGGTGCGCAACGTAGTTCCTACGGCCACCCCAACGGTACCTGCCACCCCAACGGTGCCGACGGCCACTTTCACCGCTTCACCAACCAACACCTTCACGCCGACGAACACATTTACCCCCACGCCACATCCATTCGCCATCCGCGATGTGGCCGTCGGTTCGGCCTTCACCTTGGTCGTTCTCAACAACAGCACCTTGGCCACGTGGGGCTTCAACCGTGAGGGTCAAGCCTCATTGCCGTCG
>VGPG01000097.1 GCA_016875555.1 Chloroflexota bacterium
TGTGGCGCTATCATTTCGATGCTGAGTGGCGTGCGGCTGATGTGTGATACGACCTGCAGTGCCTCGGCCACGCTTACCATTGGCCATGCGGATTCTCGTTGCATGATGCACTCCTCTAACACGTATCGCCCATAGCGGTGCTATGGGCGATACGTTGGTGTTACACACCCACCTACAATTACGCGTTGATTGCCTCAGCTTTACTCGCCTTAAAGTCTTGGTCAGCGAGGTACCACACGGCCTCCATGGCGGCCTTACACCCTTCGCCGGCGGCTGTGATGGCCTGGCGATAGACGTGGTCAACCACATCGCCGGCCGCAAAGATACCAGGGATATTGGTGCGCGTGTTGTGATCAGCCTTGATATAGCCGTTCTCGTCGAGATCGAGCAAACCAGTAAAAATCTTGGTGTTTGGTACGTGCCCGATATACGGGAACACTCCTTCGGTCTCGTGCAGCGTTACTTCACCCGTCTTGAGGTTACGAATTTTGACCCCGGTGACGCTCTGTTCGCCCAAAATCTCGTCAACCGTTGAGTCCCACACGAAGCGTACTTTGGGGTTACTAAAGGCACGTTCTTGCAAAATAGGATCGGCACGCAAGCTATCACGACGGTGGATGATTACCAATTCTTTGACGTAGCGCGTCAAGAATAAGCCCTCGTCAAGCGCACTGTTACCACCACCAACGACTACCACGCGCTTATCGCGGAAGAAGAAGCCGTCACACGTGGCACAGTATGACACACCGCGATTGGCCAGCACATCCTCGCCGGGCACACCTAGCTTGCGCGGTGATGCGCCGGTCGACACGATGATGGTGTCGGCGGTAATCTGATCGCCATCGTCAGTGTGGAGCACAAACGGACGTTGTGACGCATCGATCGAGGTAATCAACGTGTCGCGGTACTTTGTACCGAAGCGCTCCGCTTGTTTCTCAATATTGTCGGCTAATTCAAAGCCACCAATACCATCAACAAACCCCGGATAGTTCTCCACTTCACTGGTTGTTGCAATCAAACCACCAGGCTGAAGACCACGAATCACTAACGGCTCGAGATTGGCACGAGCGGCATAGAGAGCCGCCGTTAACCCAGCCGGTCCAGAACCAATAACTGCAACGCGTGTGTGCATCTTTTCCTCGATTCACAGGCATCAAAAGGCGACCATCATGTCGCTTCGTACTACTGCATATTCTAGCACATGTGCCATCACATATACCCCCGGGCGTACCCTTTTGGCCATTTCTAACGGTATTCACATAAACACGCACACAGCACGGAGGTGACCTCATGGGCGCATTGTTGTTCGCACTCACGATCTTGATCAACGAAGTCATGCCGGCGCCGAGTAATGCACCAGAATGGGTCGAACTATACAATACAGGCACAGAGACCGTGGATATCAGCGGATGGTATCTCGACGATGACACCTACGGTGGCACGCAACACGTTGTTGCAACACGCACACTGATCCCTCCTGGGGGATTGCTTGTGGTCGTGTTGAATAGCGCCATTCTCAACAACACGGGCGATGCAATCACCCTCTACGACTCTACCCATCAACTGGTCGACCGCATTGATTTCGGCACCATGAAAAGCACCGAAAGCATGGCACGCATCCCTGATGGTAGCATCGTCATCAATAAATCGATACCATCACCGGGCCAGCTAAACTCGCCATCCAACACCCCATCCAACACCCCATCCAACACGCCTACCCACACGGTGTCAATGACAATGACGCGTGACGCACAACCAACATCCGTTGATGCGCTATCGACAGCAACAGCAACACCTATCCCTTCTTCAACCCATACCCCGTCCCCATCGCATACTCACACCGCAACCCATACCCCGTCTCCATCGCATACTCACACCGCAACCCATACCCCGTCCCCGTCGCACACTCCAAGCGCTACTCGCACCCTAAGTACTACTCGTACCCCATCGTTTACGCGGACAGCAAGCGTTACCCGTACCCCAAGCGCTACTCGTACTCCATCATTCACACGAACAGCAAGTGCCACCAAGACACACACCCCACAAGACGCACATGATGATACAGATGGTGTCTTACTTGATACAGCAACTCCAACCCGCACGCCGAGTTCTACCCACACGCCAAGTCCTACTCGCACGCCAAGTCCTACTCGCACGCCAAGTCCTACCCGCACGCCAAGTCCTACCCGCACGCCAAGTCCTACTCGCACGCCAAGTCCTACTCGTACGCCCACACATACCAACACGGTGCGACGCACCGCAACACATCAGCCCGCACATCCTCTACAGCAACACCACCTTGGGCAACAGAATGCTGTATATCTGCATAGTACGCCGATGCTTTCTGTGTCTGTAATCGCACAGACCGCACACATTGTCGTATGTGCACCGCCCGCTACACGACTCGGAACATGGCAACTGCAGGCCGCACACATGCATATCCCACTCCCTGACAGCACCGATTGCGTTACCGTCAATCTGCCGGATGACGCACCTGCACTCTGGCAATTACTAAATCCGCATGGGATGGTGATTGCCGAGATAGATGTCGCATACCACCATTGTCTGCATGACGTGAGCGCATGCAGACCCAGTACAACCGCAACATCAATGGCACTGCACGTTGATTATCGGCGTGCAACCGCCACGATGAGCATAGCCACGCCAACACCACCAGTGTTGCCGACAGTATCACCACTCGCGACAAACACCACACCAGCATCAACGACCACCATACCGCTCGGCATGCTCTTGATGCTTGGTGGCTGGATGGCACTCAAGCTACTTGCCCGACCAACGTCCGACGTGCTATACTCTGAGTCAGGCGAAGATGCGGCGAGTAGTGCTGATCCACTGTCCAGCGAGTCGAGGAAGGTGTGAGCTCGACCAGGTAGTCACCACGAACGGCACCGCGGAGTCTGACAATCGACACAAGAGGGATCGAGCACATCTGCTTGATAACTGGGGTGGAACCGCGCACGTACTGCGTCCCCAGGCGAGATTCGTTTCGCCTGGGGTTTTTGTATACCCTAGGCTCACATGGGAGAGATTGTTTATGCCAGCAGCATCACTCGAACAACTCGCATCACTGTGCAAACGCCGTGGCTTCATCTACCCGAGTTCCGACATCTACGGCGGATTGCAGGGCGTGTTTGACTACGGCCCGTTGGGGGTTGAGCTCAAAAACAACATCATCAACTCGTGGTGGAGCACCAACGTCTATGCCCGCGACGACATGGAAGGGCTCGACGCCGCAATTCTGATGAATCGTCTGGTGTGGAAGTATTCGGGCCACGAAGAGACCTTCAACGACCCCCTCGTTGACTGTCGCCAGTGCAAAGGGCGCTGGCGCGCCGACCACATCAAGGGCAAGTGCCCGAGCTGTGGCTCGAGCGATTTGACCGAGCCCCGGCCGTTCAACATGATGTTCAAGACGGCCATCGGCCCAGTGGCAGATAGCGACTCATTCGCCTATTTGCGCCCTGAGACGGCTCAAGGCATCTTTGCTAACTTCGCGAACGTGTTGGCTACGACCAGTCGCAAATTGCCGTTCGGCATCGCCCAGGTCGGCAAGGCATTTCGCAACGAGATTAACCCACGCAACTTCCTCTTCCGCGTGCGCGAATTTGAGCAGATGGAGATTGAGTTCTTTGTCATGCCCGGTACCGACGAGGAGTGGCACGAGCGCTGGCTCGAGGATCGCCTAAGCTGGTGGGAGTCAATTGGTGTGCCCCGCAGCAAAATCCAAATCTACGACGTCCCCAAGGATAGCCTCGCGCACTACTCGAAGCGCACCTACGACTTGATGTACGACTACCCGACCCTGGGGTACGAGGAGATTGAGGGTATCGCCAGCCGGAGCGACTACGATCTCGGCTCACACTCACGCGACCAAGAGAACTTGGGTCTGAGCGCCAAAGTATCGCCTAACCGCGACAGCGTGGCCAAGTTGAACTACTACGACCAGGCCAATAACCGGCATGTGGTGCCGTTTGTGATTGAGCCGTCGGCCGGCGTCGGGCGCTGCTTCTTGGCTGTCTTGTCCGAGGCCTACGACGAGCAGTTGGTCAAAGAGCCAGCCGCCGACAAAGTCGAATCCGTGCGCAGTGCGCTCGAATCGTTTGCCAAATCTGTTGGTCGCAACGAGAAGATGAACGGCGAGCATCGGGACGCCATCGTGGCCCAGGCCGAGCACATCGGCGCCGATTTGGCGCATAACTTACCTCAAATCGAGCAACTCTTGGCGATGCCTGGAGCTGACGGCATCGAGGTCGGCAAGAAGTTGCGTGGTGTGGCCCAGCCAGTCGTCGACGAGTTCTACCGTACGGTATTGCACCTCAAGCCACATCTGGCCCCCACGAAGGTTGCCGTGTTCCCACTCAAGCGCAACCACGACGGGCTGGTCAGCATGGCCAAGGGTATCCGCAGCGACTTACAGATGAACGCCAACATGCGTACCGTGTATGACGACACGGGCGCCATCGGCAAACTCTATCGGCGCCAAGACGAAATTGGCACGCCGTTCTGTGTGACGGTCGATTTCGAGTCACTCGAGAACGGCACCGTCACTGTGCGCGACCGCGATAGCATGCAACAAGAGCGCATTTTGGCAAAAGAGCTCGAGCAGTACGTCCGTGAGAAATCGCGCTAACTCATATACCGGTATCGGGGTTCGCCCAGAGCGAGCCCCGATACCACCCGAGGTACGCATGCCCACCATTACGTGCCCGCATTGCCACCACTCAACGAAAATCCTCTTCCGGACGGCGCCTGAATGGTGCACTGGATATGCCCGCAGTGTGCGCGGCTCGTGCGTGTAACACCCGATCAATGCTGTGTCTTTTGTGCGTATGCCGACATCGATTGTCATGGCCAACCAACTAATCGCCCTCCAACAGGATGAATCTGCATGGCAAAAACGACAACCCTGACCTGCCCGCATTGCGGCCATGTGTCACGCGAGACAATGCGCTCGACCGATCAGGTCGAATGCGCCATTCGCTGCTTTGAATGCGACACGATGATTGTGGCGCCGGCCGATGCCCACTGCGTCTGGTGCGCCTATGCTGACCCGGCCTGTCCGATTATCCAGAACCAGGCCAGCTGCAACCCGGTTATCATCCCACCAGCGCACTCGTCGACGCGCTAAACGTGCGCTCCATGGGCAACACTACACCGTAAATTTGTCCACTTGACAAGGTTATTTTCTACAGTATGATTTATCCATAAATCCTAGTGGTTTAATATACTTTATCAGCTGTGGCGACACGGTTTTCTTTGAAGGCATATTACCTACTAAATCAATAGGATTTATGTGTAATAGAACAAATGAAAGGTACATTGTATGCGTATGGCATGGCAAAAGCTACTATGGATCATCATGATTATCGTCTTGGTTGCTTGTAGTGCACAGCCATCGGCGGCACCAGTCGATGCACCCGCAGATGAGTTGAGTGGCACGATAGCAGTATCAGGGGCATTTGCGCTCTATCCGATGATGACGGTATGGGCCGAAGAGTTCCAGAAGTTGCATCCCAACGTGACCTTTGATGTCCAGGGTGGCGGAGCCGGCAAGGGTATGACCGACACGTTGAGTGGGGCGGTGGATATCGGCATGATTTCACGTGCCATCAAGCCCGAAGAAGAGGAGCAGGGAGCGTTTTGGGTCAAGGTGACCGAAGATGCAGTCTATGCCGTCATCAGTGCGAATAACCCAGTTGCCGCCCAGATTGTGGCGAAAGGAATCAGTCAAGAGACGATTGCCAAGATCTACATCACCGGCGAAATCACCACCTGGGGCCAGGTAGTGGGCGACCCAAGCATTACTGACCCCATCAACATTTATACGCGGTCAGATGCAAGTGGTGCAGCCGAGATGTGGGCCAAGTTTGGCGGTGGCAAAGTCCAAGACGACCTCAAGGGTGTTGGCGTCAACAGTGAGCCGGCCATGGTTGATACGGTCATCAAAGACCCACTCGGGATTGGCTATAGCAATCTCAACAGTGTGTACGACCCGGGCACGGGTGGGTTTGTCACGGGGGCAATTGTGCCACCGCTCGACATCAACCAAAACGGCCAAGCAGATGCAAATGAGTACTACGAGACTAAAGACGAGGCGCTCCAGGCGGTGGCCGACGGTATTTATCCATCGCCACCGGCACGCGATGAGCATTTGGCCACCAAGGGCAAACCAACCGGCTTGGTGCTGACATTCATCGAGTGGATCTTGACGGATGGGCAGCAATACTTGGCACCGGCAGGGTATGTACCGCTGACGAGCGACGAGCAACAGGCCTCGCTCGAAAAATTGAAGTAGCGCCATGGGAATATTCGAGATTCGTTCGGATGCCGGTCGTGATACACGACCGGCAAGCGCACGTCACCGGCAGGATGCAATCGCACAGCGCTGGTCGTTGCGCATCACGTTTATCCCGCTCATCGTGTTGGGATTTGTCGCCATCGCCCTGATTGTCAGGGCGTGGCCGATTTTGCAGACGTACCCGCTGATTGCGTTGCTGTTTGGCACGGTGTGGAAGCCAAGCGCTGGCCAATTTGGTTTATGGCCATTTATTACTGGGACATTGTGGGTCACCAGCGTCGGTGTCATCTTGGCTGTACCACCGAGTATTTTGACGGCCATCTACATCTCAGAATATGCCCAGACCCGCACCCGATTGATTATCAAGCCTATCCTGGATGTGTTGGCGGCCATCCCGCCCGTTGTGTATGGCGTATGGGGCTTGTTGGCGGTGGTGCCGTTTGTGGAGTCAGTGTTGGTGCCAGGGTTGTCAGGTGCTCTTGGATTCTTGCCATTGTTTGCCAGCAACCAACCGACTGGGTTTAGTGTGTTGGCAGGTGGCATTGTCCTCGCTGTCATGATTACACCATTAATCATCGCAGTCATCTACGAAATATTGCACACCGTGCCAAACGACTTACGCCAAGCCTCGTTGGCAGTCGGTGCCACGCGTTGGGAGACGATTTGGCGGGTGTTATTGCCATACATCATGCCGGGGATTATTGCGGCGATTGTGCTCGGTGCATCGCGGGCTTTTGGTGAGACGATTGCCGTGTTGATGGTGGTAGGGAATGTGCCAAAGGTGCCGACGTCGTTGTTTGATACCGCATATCCGTTGCCGGCATTGATTGCCAACAATTACGGCGAAATGATGTCGATTCCGCTCTACGATGCGGCGTTGCTGATGGTAGCGTTGGTGTTGTTGGTGGTTGTGTTCATTTTTAATCTGATTGCGATGATGATTTTGCGGCGTTTTGTCCGCTAGCGTGTGAGCATATGATGCAACGACCTACTTTGACGCGACGAAACCTCGGTGAAATGGTGATGAAGCGCATTATGCAAGGCGCACTGGTGCTCGTTATGAGTACACTCGGGTTAATTGTGTGGACCATTATCTCACGCGGTCTGCCATCACTCACGTGGGAGATGGTCAGTCAAACGCCCAAAGGTGGCTTTTATATGGGCAAGGGCGGTGGCGTACTCAATGCCATTCTTGGCTCAATTTATATTGGTCTGGGTAGCACGATGTTGGCGTTGATTGTCAGTTTGCCGATTGCGCTAGCGCTCAATACGTATGTGCAGCAGACACGCTGGCAAGAGCGCATTCGCCTGATGTTAGATGTGTTGTGGGGCATCCCATCGATTGTCTATGGGGCTTTTGGCTTTACGGTGATGTTGACGTTCGGGTTGCGGGCGTCGCTCTTGGCCGGGATTGTGATTGTGGCGCTGGTGATTCTGCCGATTATGATTCGGGCGATGGACGAGGTTCTGCGGCGCATGCCGACTGATTTGACGCACGCCGCTTTGGCGTTAGGCACGACGCGATTTGAGGTGGCTCGACATGTCGTGCTACGGCAGATGTTACCGGGACTCGTCACGGCGATTCTGTTGGCGTTTGGGCGCGGGATCGGTGATGCGGCCTCGGTATTATTCACGGCAGGGTATACCGATCGCATGCCGACGTCGTTATTTTCACCGACAGCCACGCTCCCATTGGCCGTCCTTTTTCAACTCAGTACGCCGTTTGAGGCGGTACGTGAGCGCGGGTACGCATCTGCCTTCATATTGACCATTTTGGTATTGGTGGTGAGCATCGGGGCCCGTTGGCTTTCGCATGCACTATCACGCTACACCATCAAATAAACACACTGACAGGAGCATTCATGGATGCACATATTTCGGTACAGAACCTGCATGTCTGGTACGGTAATCTTGCCGCATTGACGGCGATCTCGGTCGATATCCCGCGACACGGCATCACGGTGATTATGGGGCCATCGGGGTGTGGCAAAACGACGTTACTCAAGAGTTTCAATCGTTTTTTGGAGCTCAACGACACGACCCGCATCAGTGGCACCGTGGCGGTTGATGGTCACGACGTGTATGCGCCGGGGGTTGATGTGACCGCAGTGCGCAAACGCGTGGGGTTGTTGGCGCAGCGCCCGACGGCACTGCCGATGTCGATTTTTGAGAATGTGGCATACGGGATGCGCATCCACCAGCCACACCTCGACAAATCGGCGTTGGCAATACAAGTGCAACACTATCTCGAGGTGGCCGGGTTGTGGCACGAAGTGGCGCAACGCCTCGATGCACCGGCCACGGCGTTGTCAATTGGGCAACAGCAACGGCTGTGTTTGGCGCGGGGCTTGGCCGTAGAGCCGGAGATTATTTTGGGCGATGAGCCGACATCGGCACTCGACCCGATTTCGTCGCGGCATATTGAGCAAAAACTGCTTGAGCTCAAGCAACGTTATACCACGGTGATTGTGACGCATACATTGCGGCAAGCCAAACGCCTAGCCGACTATGTGATTTTTATGTATTTGGGCGAAATCGTCGAAGCCGGGCCGGCACAGCAGCTCTTCACAAATCCGCAACAAGAGCGCACCAAAGAATACTTGGCCGGCGTATTTTAGGCACAAAAAACCGCCGCGGGGAGAGACTTCCCCGCGGCGGTTTATTCATCTAGCCCAAGCGCTCGAGCTCATCGAGCAAGGTATCAAAGCGATCCATGGCGGCCTGCACTGGTGCGGGTGAGGCCATGTCGACGCCGGCGCCACGCAACAGGTCGATGGACGACTTGGATGAGCCGCCGCTGAGGAATCCAAGGTAGTTGGTGACGGCAGTGCTATCGCCCTTCTGGACCTGGTCAGCCAGCGCCAAGGCGGCCGAGATGCCGGTGGCGTACTGGTAGACGTAGAAGTTGTAGTAGAAGTGCGGGATGCGCGACCACTCAAGGCCAATTTCGTCATCAAGCGTCACGGCTGGCCCATGGTAGCGTTTGACCATGTCGTAGTAGCGCTCGGTCAGACCGTCAGCCGTCAGAGGCTCGTCCTGCTCGGAGCGCGTGTGCATGTCGAGCTCGAACTCGGCGAACATGGTCTGACGAATCAGGGTGCGACGAATATCCTCGATTTGCTGGAGCACCAAGTGGCGGCGCAAAGCGGCGTCATCGCGGGTTTGGAGCAAGTGCGAGACGAGTAAGGCCTCGTTGAGGGTTGAGGCGACCTCGGCGACGAAGATGGTATAGTCGCCGTAGTGGTAAGGCTGCGATTTGCGCGTAAAGAACGAGTGCATCGAGTGACCCAACTCGTGTGCCAGAGTGAAGACATCGTCGAGGCGGTTTTGGTAGTTGAGCAAGATGTAGGGCGCGGTGGTGTACGAGCCGGTGCTGTAGGCGCCACTGCGCTTGCCTTTGTTTTCGTAGACGTCGATCCAGCGTGACTCGTAGCAGGTGCTGAGGGCGGTCTGATACTCGTCGCCGAGCGGTTGCAAGGCTGCCTGGACCATGCGATAGCCGTCGTGGTAATCGACGCTCAACTCGGTGCCGGCGTGGATAGGTGAGTAGAGGTCGTAGATGTGGAGCGTATCGAGCTTCATCAGGCGCTTGCGCAACTCCATGTAGCGATGGAGTTTGGGCAGGTTGGCCTGCACGGTTGATACGAGGTTGTGGTAGACGGCAACGGGGATGTCGTTGGGAGCCAGGGCTGCCTCGACTGCGGAG
>VGPG01000098.1 GCA_016875555.1 Chloroflexota bacterium
TTATTTTTGGCATACGCGGCATTGATGTGGTCCACGGGCTAACCAACGATTATCTACCGGAGACCGTCACAGATCGGGCAATTTTGAGTGCGGGCCGGCAGGTCATCGTAGTTGCTGACCACACCAAACTCGGGCGTACTGCTCCGGCTTTTGTGGCGCCACTCAGCGCCATGCACACACTGGTCACTGACCACGCGGCCAATGCGACGATTGTTGATGCGATCGCAGATATTGGCGTACGCGTCTTACTGGCATAACACACCTATCAACGAGAGGATTAGTTCTGATGAGCAATCGTGGCTTTCATACGTGGAACGAGTTATGTTCACAACCAATGGCATGGCAACAGGCGCACACTGATTTACAAGCACAACTCGCCGATAAGCCAATCGCACCCGGCAGTCATATTATCTGGAGTGGTTGTGGGTCGCCGTTCTATCTGGCCACCAGCATGGCGCGGATGACGCAGCAATTTAGTGATGTGCCGAGCATGGCCTTGCCAGCATCAGAGATTTGGTGTAATCCCGAGGCAAGTGTGCCACGGAACGCAAAGCCCACGCTCATCCTGCTGAGTCGCTCTGGCAGCACCACCGAGGTCTTACGTGCAGCAGAACGCTTTCGCACACAAGTACCGCACGGCAAAATCATCACGATTAGTTGTTATGCCGAACGCCCACTTGCGCAAATGGGTGACATCAACATCGTATTACCATCCGGCCAAGAGCAGAGCATCGCACAAACACGCGCATTCACGGTGTTGCAGATGGGTGCCATGGCCGTGCTACTTCGCATCATCGGTCAGTCCATCGCTGACCTCGGGCAGATTCCTACAGTTGCCTCGCGCGTCATTGACCAGTATCAACAACAATGTGTGGCCATCGGTGCCGATAGTCGTTACCAGCAGTTTTTCTTTTTGGGGAGTGGGTTACGCTACGGATTGGCCAGCGAGGCAAGTCTCAAAATGAAAGAGATGTCGTTGACGATTAGCGAACCATTCCACCACATGGAGTTCCGCCACGGACCGCAGTCCATGGTTGACGAAAAAACACTCGTGATTAGTCTCGGTTCATTGACAACCAATGCCCAAGAGCAGGCTGTTTTGGCCGACATGCGCGCACTTGGTGGTCATACACTTGCGATTGGTCCAACAACTGATTGTGACATGCACTGGCAATCTTCACTCCCTGATGCGCTCCAAGGCATCATCGCCCTGCCACTCCTCCAGAGCATCGCCTATAGTCGCTCGTTTTCACGTGGGCTCGATCCGGACAACCCACACAACCTGAACGCGGTTGTTGTGTTGTAGATACAGGTTATTGATCGTGATGTGATCTTGCCGCAACTCAAAGTGCCACTCGCTTCGTTTGGCATCTCTATTTTATGTCAACAAAAATAGTTGTTTGTGGCCGCTGATCATGATTACCAGCACGGCAATCGCCCTGGGTTAACCATGGCAGCCTCGGTGATCGTGCTCTTGCCGGTACTCTTGATCTACGTCATCTTTCAGCGTCAAATCGTCGCCAATGCGGCGACCACCGGGTTTAAGTAGGCAAAAGGAAACGTCATGGAATGTTATGTGCTTATTGGCGCCGGCAGTGCCGTGTTTACGCGTGGATTACTCGCCGATTTAATTGCCCACGGTGACGCTGCCGAAGTTCGACTCGTTGACCCGAATCCGAGTGCGTTACAGACGGCACATGGTCTCGCTCAAAAAATGATTGCTCAGACCGGTGCACCCTTGACCGTCAAGGCGAGCACCGATCGGCGTGAACTCTTGCGTGGTGCAACGGTTGTCATCTGCACGGTCGGCGTCGGGGGGCGCCGTGCCTGGGAGCAAGATGTCTTTATTCCACGTGCGCACGGCATCTACGTGCCCGTGGGCGATACTGTTGGCCCGGGCGGGAGTTCACGCTCTATCCGCATGATTCCGGCCATGATTGCCATTGCACGCGATGTGGTTGATTTGGCACCAGATGTACTCTTTTTCAACTATTCGAACCCCATGGCACCGATTTGTCAGGCAATTCGTCAAGAGACGGGAGCCAACGTAATCGGCTTGTGTCATGGCGTCTTGCATGTGATGCACTACTTGGCAGAACAGCTCCACATCTCGGCCGGTGACATGCACGTCAGTCATGCTGGCTACAATCATTTGACGTGGCTGACCGCTATCAGTCACAAGGATGTTGATCTCTTCCCTGCGATGCGTCAGCTTGGTGCAAAAATCATTGCCCAGACGCCGACACATCCCGATCACAATCGGTTTTCGTGGGAGTTATTTGACCAGGTAGGGGCATTCCCCGCAGTACTTGATCGACACGTCACCGAATTTTATCCGCAATTCTTTCGCACAGGCGCCTACTACGGTATGACGCTCGGTGTTGATGCATTTAGCTTCGAGGGGACCATCGCTGGTGGCGACCACGAATACAGCGACATGCAACGCGATGCGCTCAGCAGCGAGCTACTCCCAAATCACATGTTTGTGCGTGAATCAGGCGAGCACGAACAAGTGGTAGAGATAGTCAGCGCCTTACGGCGTGGGAGTGGCGTAGAATATGCAGTCAACATTCCTAACCAGGGTACGGTGCCTGACCTGCCCGCACACGCCATTGTCGAAGTGCCAGCGCGGATGGAGTACAATGGTGTTGTACCAGTCCAACAACCCGTACTTGGCCCTGCCTGTGGTGGTATGCTTGCAAGTCGCTATGCATGGGTTGATGCCATTGTCTACGCAGCGATTCATCGCGATCGAGATGCATTCAGGCATGCGCTCATCATTGACGGGTACGTTGACTCATTACCCCAGGCTCAGACCCTCGGCGATGCGCTGTGGCAACACACGACACGTTATATTGATGCATAAGGAGTACCCATGACCCGCATTACGTTTATTGGTGCCGGTAGCATCGGCTTCACGCGCACCCTCGTGCGCGACATTCTCACCTTCCCACGACTCACTGATGCTGAACTCGTCTTGATGGACATCAACGCCGAGCGTCTTGAGTTCGCTGAGCGTTCGGTCAAGCGCATCATCGAACTTGGTAACTACCCGGCCACCGTACGCACCACCATGAACCGCGCTGAGGCGCTCCAAGGTGCAGATGCCGTACTGGTGACTATTTTGGCCGGCGGTGTCCAGGTATGGCGCCACGACATCGAGATCCCCAAGCGCTATGGCATTGACATTAACGTGGGCGACACCCGCGGCCCATCAGGCATCTTCCGCGCCTTGCGCACCATCCCCGAGATGCTGGCCATCGCCAAAGACATGGAACGCTACTGCCCCAACGCCATGATGCTCAACTACACCAATCCGATGGCCATTCTCTGTCGCGCCATGCAACACGAGAGCCCGATTGCCATCACTGGGTTGTGTCATAGCGTCCAAGGCACCGCCGAGATGCTCGCGCGTTGGATTGGCGCCCCGTTCGAAGAGATCGACTACGTCTGCGCCGGCATCAATCACATGGCCTGGTACACCAAATTTGAGTGGAAGAATCAAGACGCCTATCCGCTCATCCGCGCCGCCATGCAACGCCCCGAGGTCTACAACGAAGAAATCGTACGCAACGAGATGTACCTCAACCTCGACTACTACGTCACCGAGTCGAGTGGCCACAACTCCGAGTACAACGCCTGGTTCCGCAAGCGCCCAGACCTCATCGAGAAGTACTGCACGCACGGCACCGGTTGGAACCCGGGGCACCACGCCTACATCCTTAACGAGTACTTGCGTCGCGAGGATAGTTGGAAGGACGATGCACGCTCGTGGTTCGACGGCAGTGCCAATCTCAAACTCGCGCGCGGTCACGAGTATGCCGCCTACATCATCAACGCCCTCGCCGGCGGTGAGCCATTCCGCTTTAATGGCAACGTGCGCAATACCAAGCTCATCACCAACTTGCCCGAGGATGCCTGTGTCGAGGTACCGGTCTTTGTCGACAAAGACGGTCTGCACCCCGTCCATGTCGGCGCCCTGCCACCACAAGTCGCCATGCTCACCAATCTCAGCGCCCAAATCGAAGAGATGGCCGTTGCTGGTGCCCTCACCGGCGACCCACGCAAGGTCTACCACGCCATCCTCAACGACCCACTCACGGCCGCCGTATTGGCACCCGCCGAGATCAAGCAAATGGTCAACGAGATGTTCGCCCAAAACGCCGCCTATCTGCCACAGTTCAAGCACACCGTGGTGGCGTAATACAAATACAAACCCACCCCTGTGCACGCATGCACAGGGGTGGGTTTTGTGTGTTTATGCACTAACTCACCCACACTACCACACCCGCCGTCAAGGCTACGAGTTCGGCACCCGTTAGCTCAACCATGGTGTTGGGCGTACCACCAGCTGCCCAAATGGTCGGATACTCGAGTAACGTGGCATCCACAAAATGCGGCATCGCACTGATATGCCCAAACGGTGCCACGCCACCAATTGCATACCCGGTGTGCTGCCGGACAAACTCGGGCGTGGCCCGCAGCAGTTGAATGTATGTCTGCTGGGCAAACACCTGCTCATTTAGACGGTTTTTGCCACTGACTGCCACGTATATCGGCGCTCCCTGCGCATCCATAAAAATCAGCGACTTAACAATTTGGCCGACGTCACACCCTACCGCCGCAGCAGCCTCATCAGCAGTACGCGTCGACACATCGAGCACAATAACACGCGCCTGACTGCCGGCGTCGCGGAGCGCCTGTTGCACCCGTTGGGCACTCGGGGGGAGTTCGTGCGTCATCGAGTCACCTCAAATTCAACCGTGCCGTCGGCACGCACCCGAGATGGTGTCCGATTATCTTGATAGAGCCCTGCCGTCAAAAAGGAGGTCACTGCGCCGTAGGCCGGGATGGTCAACTGCGTACCGCGCGCCACCGCCTCGGCCAACCCCGATGATGGATGGCTGCTCCAGGGCTCGAGTGCAACGGCATAACTGCGCCCCCACCACGGGAATCCTTTGGCCCACGCCAGCTCTTGCCATAGCCATACATGCCTAAACACCTGCGCATCCCACGCCACCGCTACCCCGAGATTCAAATCATCGCTATACAGCGTATACCAGGCCTCGTTGGGGTAGTCAGTCAGATACGCCAACTCGCGCCCTTGGGCGGTACTCACCGGTGGCACCACACTCAAATCAAGGGGAGTGCCATCGGCTCCGGGGACCACCGGCCACGGCGCCTCAATGCCGACTTCAGCGCGGCGCGGCACGAATCCAGGCATGACATCGTGCGTCATCACCCGCGCCGCCGAGGTATGAATGCGGGCGCCGTTTTGTAAGAACGGCAGACCATAGGCAATATGATGCCCCCACATCAAATCAAAATCCTCGCCCGCATCGTTGTAGAGCGTCTCGTTGAGCATCAGACTGGCACGCCCACGTTCAATCGTCATATCGCGCACAATCCGGATGGGCGAGCGCACGCCGCGCACGCTACAGCGCAACGTGACGCGCTCAGGCGTATCCTCGATGACGACACTTTGCCACGGCAACAACGACACCTCACCGTGCTGACCGTACTCGACGCCTTGGTGGGTGTTGGTTGGGCCACCCGATGGTGCTATCTCTTGCCAGCCGCCGAGGTACATATCCATGTAACTCCCGACCGTACCAGCAATCGACATAGTGGCGCGCGCTGGGTCGTTAATCGGCACGGGCAAGCGCAAGAGTGGGTCGATATCGGTTGGCTTGTGGCGCAATTCGATGATTTCGGCGCCTCGATCGAGCAACACCGTCACGCGCAACAGCTCGTTTTCGAGAACTGCCGCACGCAACCCACGAATCTGCCATTCATCCGAGACGCGACACCCGTGGGTGTGCAACGACGTTGTGCCCATAACACGCTCCTGCAGTTGGTACTATGCGGTAAGATGCCAGTAAGGACTGCATTATAGCATTTCGAAATCATATGTCAGCACGCCACGAGTCCGCCATGGTGCATATGAGCATCTCGGCCTTTCATCAGCACTTCAAAGCGATTACGGCCATGACGCCGTTGCAGTACCAAAAATTCCTACGCCTGCAACACGTGCGACAATTGATGCTCAGCGCCAATCGTGATGCCACCCAAGTAGCACGACACGTCGGCTATGCTAGTTCGTTACAGTTTAGTCGTGAATACCGCCGCTTGTTTGGCGAGGCTCCCACCCGCGACGTGGCCAAGTGGCGGCAGAATACCCATCAACGCCCTCATTCACGACCGATTCCCTGACAACAACAAAAACTGCGCCGTGTGCAGGTGCACACGGCGCAACAACGATGTATTTACTCAGCCCCCAATAACCACTTGCGATAAAATCCAGCCGCACGCTCGATCTCAGCCACTTCGATCCACTCGTCGGCCGTATGTGCTTGGGCAATCGAACCAGGGCCATACACCACGCAACAATCCGCCAAATCGGTATAGGCATAGGCGTTGGTGCCGTACGGCGCAATCGTGGCCTCGTTGGCGTGATACTGCGTAATCTCACTGACCCATGGGTGCGTTGGATCCTGAAAAAAGGCGTTGGCGTGGATGACCTGCTCAACCGTCACCGGCAGTGGCGAGGCCGCATAACAGATGGCTTCGATATCCGCAGCAACCTGCGCCACATCTTCACCATCAACGACGCGGCGGTCGATGCCAATCCGACAATGATCGGGCACGATGTTCATGCCACGGCCGCCGTCAATCAGCGACACCGTCAGTGTGCCGTGCCCTAATCCGGCCGGTGGTAGGTGTTGCAGGCGTTCGTGCTCAGCCACCAATGCACTGATGATATGTGACATCGCCGCAATGGCGTTTTGGCCCAAGTGCGGTTGCGCCGTATGCGCTGCCACTCCGTGTACGCTGATGAACTGACGCACCAGCCCTTTGTGGCCATACACCGGCTGACACAGCGTCGGCTCGGCCACCACCATCGTGCGTGGGCGCCACTGGCGTTGCTTGAGCCACTTAGTCAATGCTAATGCGCCCAATCCACCCTCTTCTTCGTCAACCGTGGCTGCAATCATGATGGTATACGGCAACATCTTGCCGCTAGCCAAATGTTCTTCGATGACGCCGAGCGCAATCGCGAGGCTGGCCTTGGTGTCAACCGCGCCACGCCCGTATAGTTTGCCATCACGAATCTCGCCACCAAACGGGTCAATGGTCATCTGCTCGACACCCACTGTGTCCATGTGCACATCAAGCAGACAGACCTCAGGCGATTGACCGTACCAGATGGCGTAGACGTTGTCACGCTTGGGCAGCACCGGGTCATAGACGAGTTCATCAGCTTCGAGATCTTGAAAAACCCGTGCCACGTAGGTGCCCATGGCGGCTTCGCCCGGCGTCAGCGCTTTGGGGCCGGCATGATTGGGCGTCACACTTGGAATTTGCACAAGGCGTTGGAGCCATGTCAACATACTCGTCTGCATCACTGCTCCCTCTTGCACCTAATTCAACGCATCAATTGCCCGTACCATCATGGTACAGACGCGCACACTGCGCTCAAGCATCGGCATACTCACTGCATCCACGGTATCTTGTGGTGTCCCTTGGAGTGGCACATACCCCGCATCATCCACACAGGTGATATCTAGACAGCGGCGGTGTTGACGCATCAATGGTCGTAGCACACTTGGCTGTTTACTTGTCCGTGCATCAATTTCGATGTACGGCTGTAGTTCGGCCATAAGTTCGAGCATGAGTGGGTCAATCGAACGCTCACGCTCGTGTTGATCGTGTATCACATAGCTCAAGGTGCCTCGACCAAGTCCACTCAACCCTACAAAGAACGTTGACCGTGCATCGAATGGGTAGCGCTGCATGAGATCAACCACACCCGTGCTACTACTCCCTGCCCCCGTAGCCACCGCCCATATCTCGGTGTGCTGCAAATCATCGAGTTCATCCATGACCCGTGCAAGTACGGCCAACGCTCCGGCATGGCTGATTGCTCCGCGTGTCGGGTATTGACGGATACGCTGTTCGGCCATGGCCGCCCCCCCCAAGTAGATGGTGACGAACAGCCCCAACCATGCCACATTAAATCCGGCGAGTGGCACCAACTGGATTAAGGGGTTAGGATCGAGTGTGGCCAGTAATACCAGTCCAAATTGCACCATGCTGGCCATGAACCGTTGGCGTGGTTGACTAAATCGATCGCTGACGCGATAGGTGTCAAGTGGTGCAACGAAGACGACACGACGACGTGGCGGGGTTTTGGTCTTGCGTATGGCGATGACATTTTGACTACTCTCGCGGCGCCCCTGCACTGCAGGCATATCACGATAGACGGGCCAAAACGCAAGGCCCAGCCCAATCACAGCTACAAGCAAGGCTACCAACGTATTACTTAATGACAAGAGCGTCACCAACATGCTCACAATTGCTAGTGCTACCGTGGTGGAGTGCAGTTTAGCTGGCACCACAAACGCGTCACTCCAATGCAGCACGTCTGCCATCTGCCACAACGATGCAAGATACGTCGCTGCCTTGGCTTCGCTATGACTACCCGCAGGTCGCATGCCAATGTCGTTGGCAATCGCCTGCACAATATCAGGGATAAGCATGCTATGCCGCCCAAATCGCAAGTGTTGTGTGTCACGTACCGCTAAGAGCGCCGCAAGTAAATCGACACTATTCCCATCGACACGTTGTGTCTGCGTGTATCGCCGCGGATCACGTACCATGAACTTGTCCTGTTGTATCCTCTGCCCATTCTCTTTATTATAGTGTGAATATGCCATCCACCAAGAAGATGACAGTTTCGTGAGAAGTAAAGTTAATTATGTCACCCTACGATAATCTGTCGTAATTCCTTTTCCAGTATCGTCATCACTATTGACTAACAAAACGACACAGCGTCGTAATGCTTTCATCATAGAGCCACGTCCAGCCACGCATCTGCCGTTGGGAATATTGAAAACGTTCTACAAACCGAATTAAATATGAATTAATTTCTACATCTTCGTCAGTGATTTTCGTAGAATTAAGCAAAGATTACAAGATTAATGAACAATTATTAACGAATGATTTCCGCAACAGAATCATGATTTCAAACGGCGTATTTCGTGGCTTTTCTTTTTCAAAATTCATTACTATAATAAATCATACGAAGCTAAACGAGTTGTATGGAACGGCATGAAACAAGGGATGTTTTTCATCTTGCTCATCGCCACGGTAGCGGTAGTAGGGTACACGCTTTACCACTATCAGCAGCGCGGTCGAGCGCAATCAATCGCCAGATCAGCGCAGGCAACCATACAAGCGAATGTATTCGCCACGTCAACTATCACGCTGACAGCGACTGCTACGGTACGACCAACGGTACTGATTGTGTTACCAAACGCGCAATCAGGGCCAACGCAGTTGCCCAACACTGGGGTGGTCGATGCACAACAGGTTTGGTTGGATACGCCCTTACCCACGCTCTTACTTGGGTTACTCGTTGCCGGTGCGACGTTATTCATTTTTGGAAGGAGACGATAATGCAGAACATCCATTCAGTGCCCCATGTCATGCACCAAATCAACGCACATTCTGACATGACACGCGTCGTGAGTATCACCCCGCGTCATATCGCACTCTTTCATTTGAAGCAATTCGCCAAGATGAGCATGGTGGTTGCCGCAACAATCATCGTGATTCTCTACTCGATTGCCATAATCCTCGACGTACCGACCGTCATCCGCTAAGTACGGAGCTAGCAACAGTCGCTAGCGCAAGGGAATGACCAGGTGACCTTCAGGAACA
>VGPG01000099.1 GCA_016875555.1 Chloroflexota bacterium
GGATTGCCCTGGCCAACGCCAACCTCGCTCAACGCAACCTGCATGCTACCTGTGTGGTAGCCGATGCTACGACATACGACATCGACGGTACCGTCGATGTCGTCTTTTTCGATCCGGGGCGGCGGCAGCACGGCAAACGCATCTTTGATGCGGACGACTACATGCCGCCGCTCTCGCTTGCCAATCAATGGCGCCGTGCCGGTCGGCGCATCATCATTAAGTGCGCACCCGGTATCGACTACACCCAACTGCCGTTTGCGCACCCCTATGCCATCGATTGTGTGTCGCTTACCGGCGACATGCGCGAGACACTGATTGTGCTTGATGCGTCATACCAATGGCAACGTCAAGCCACGGTCATCACCACCACAGACGTTCACCGTCTCACCAATCAACCCGATACAACACAGGTGCCCATCACCGCACCACTCGCCTATCTCTATGAGCCGGATAGCGCCGTGATTCGCGCCGGTTTGGTCATGCACCTCGCTGGTCACCTCAACTTGTCTATGCTCGACCCACACATCGCCTATTTGACCGGTACAGCAGTCGTGGAGACGCCGTTTGCGCGGTGTTGGCAGGTCATCGAGTCGTTGCCGTTCAATGAACGCCAGCTACGCCAACGATTACGTCAACTCAACGCCGGTGCAATCACCGTCAAAAAGCGTGGCTCACCGATTGATAGCGACGCACTGGCCAGACGACTTTCACAACTAGATGGTGTACCATATGTCATCGTACTTACGCGGGTGTCGGGGCAACATACGGCGTTGATTTGTCAAGGGCCCATTCATACACAGGAGTTTCACCATGATGCGGCAACCGAGTGATTTGACTCCCAACGAACGCAAGGCTAGCATGTTGGTCATGATTGTCAATTCATTCATGATGTGGGGCGGTTTTTTTATGGTGGTACCGCTCATCGCAATCCACTATGTTGAGCAACTTGGCTGGGCGACCGCATCCATCGGCATCGTGCTCGGCGTCCGGCAACTCTTTCAACAGGGATTCACCGTTGTCGGCGGCATGCTAGCCGATCGCTTCGGTGCACGCGTGCTCATTCTTGCGGGTCTGATCGTCCGCTTTCTCGGTTTCGCTGCCATGGCCTGGGCCGATTCGTTCGTACTCCTTCTGCTCAGCGCTATTTTTGCGGCGCTCGGTGGTGCGCTCTTTGATTCACCGAGCTCCGCCTCGATTGCGGCACTCACCACTCCCGAAGATCGCTCACGCTATTTTTCGATTCTCGGCGTGGTGCGCAATCTCGGTATGGCGATTGGTCCCTTAGTGGGGACATGGTTGCTTGATTATGACTTTGGTGTCGTTGCCATCTCCGCCGCCTCGTGTTATTTGGTGGCCTGGGTATTTACCTACTTCGTCTTCCCAAATGTCGCAGTAGCCACCAACCAAGAGCATATGACATACGGGATTGGCCTGGCGCTCCGCGACCGGCGCTTCATGGTTTATAATGCATTACTCCTCGGCTACTGGTTTCTGTGGACACAAATCACGCTTGCCATCCCCCTCAAGGCCACCGAAATTGCAACCGACAACGATGCCGTCAGTTGGGTATATGGGGTCAATGCGGCGATGAGTATTATTTTGCAGTATCCAGTCATGCGCTTCATGGACAAACGCTTCGCGCCGGCGGCCACGCTGGTCATCGGTATCGCCGTCATGACCGCCGGGCTTGGATTGGTCTCACTCGCCAACGACATCGGCTTCATGCTCATGTGTGTCGCCTTGTACTCCCTCGGTGGGCTCTTGGCCTCACCGAGCCAACAAACCGTCGCCGCCGAACTTGCCAACACCACTGCCCTCGGGTCGTACTTCGGCGTCGCCGGTCTGGCTATTGCTTTCGGGGGTGGCATGGGTAGCTTTAGTGGTGGCACACTCTACGGACTCGGTCAAGCGTGGAATCACCCTGAAGCGCCGTGGATCATCTTCACGACCGTCGGTATCATCACTGCGCTCGCACTCTTCTTCTTTTTTACGCGACATCAGTTGCTCACTCGGCCAAGCCACAAGTCTCGTGAATAGAGCCTGCCATGTTCTCGTTACGCTTTCATCAACTAGCTATTAGACTCGTTCAGCACGACGAAACAGCGCAGGCACTCGACTTCATTCGGCGTGCGCGCTTTCGTGTGGTGCAGTTTAGTACGACAACTCTCAACCTGCCGACGCACGATTACATCATGGCTGGCGCATGGTATCACCAACGCCTCGTCGCCATCCTCGTTGCCATCCGCATTCATGCGCAGGTTGCCTGGGTACGCGTCTGTGCCCTTGACAGCATCACCGTTGCCGATCACGATCAGACGGTTCAGGCGCTGGCTCGTTTCCTGATTGACCACGCACCCGTACCATTCCTGTTCTATAGTGGCGATCAGTATGATGCATGGCTTGCCGATCTCCTGATAGCCGAGGGGTTTGTGGCACATGGTTCGATTATCGGCTTTACGGCCACACCCATTGATATTCCTCCCACACCCGGTGTGGCCCTCATTCGCCCGCTACACTTCAGTGAACTCTCACACGCACAACACATCGACCAGCACGTATTCGAGATGCACTGGCACAAATCAGCGTTCGAGCTCCACGAACTCTTTCATGGCCATGGGCTACGCATCGCCGCACTGGTTGACGCACAGATTGTTGGCTACGCCATCGCATTGTGGCACGATCAAGAGAGCACCCTGCATCTGGTACGGATTGCTGTCCACCCCGATTATCAACGTCAGGGCATTGCGCGCCAATTACTGACTAGTGTGATGCACCACGCGTACCACCACGGCGCCCAACGCATGACGCTGAACACCCAACACGATAACTATGCCGCCCACGCACTCTACACGCACCACGGGTTTCGTATGACGGGCGAAGCCTATCATGTCCTCCGTGCAACGACGCGCCCATCCTAATCACAAATCGAAAACTGTTATACTACACGAAGAATCATCTTTTACCTATAGAAACATCCCTATGACATCAACTACCACCATTCTCTCTCAACAAATGCTGAATCATGCCAATGCGCTTTTGCGCCATATCGCCCAACAGATCAATCGCATCATTATCGGTCGCCGCGAGGCCGTTGACATGGCCGTCATCAGTGTGGCTGCCGGTGGTCATCTGCTCGTCGAAGATGTCCCCGGCACCGGCAAGACCATGTTGGCACGTAGCCTGGCACGTACGCTCGGCTGTAGCTTCAAACGCATCCAACTCACGCCCGACCTCCTCCCTGCCGACGTGACGGGCAATTCAATCTATAATCCACGCGAGCATACGTTTGAGTTCCGCCCGGGGCCAATCGCCGCCCAAATCGTGCTTGCCGACGAACTCAATCGCGCCACGCCACGCACCCAAAGTGCGTTGCTCGAAGCCATGGAAGAACATCAAGTGACCGTTGACGGCATCACTTACGCACTCCCCGAGCCGTTCATGGTCATTGCCACGCAGAACCCCATCGAATACGAAGGCACGTTTACGCTACCAGAGGCGCAACTCGATCGCTTTGCCATGCGCATCACGATTGGCTATCCCAATCTCAACGACGAGACCACCGTGTTGCGTAATCAGCGCAGTCATCACCCGATTGATGACATTCATCCCATCACCGACGCAAACGGTATCCTCGCCGTGCAACGCATTGTGCCCCTCATCTACATTGATCCTGCCATCGATACCTACGTAGTTCAGATTGGCCAGGCCACACGTCAACACGACGATATCGAACTCGGTGCGAGCACGCGTGCCCTCTTGATGCTCATCCGTACCGCACAGGCACGCGCCCTCCTTGCAGGGCGCGACTATGTGCTCCCCGACGACATCAAAGCCCTGGCAGTGCCCGTCTTGGCACACCGCCTATTGCTCAGTGGCAATGCACGCATGCGCAACCAGACCACCAGCCACGTTGTCCAGGATGTGGTCAATAGCATCAATCTGCCGAGCGGACGAACGAGTCGCTCCTAATCTTTCTGGCGAACCTGGCGTCGTATCTGGTAAAATTGAAGCACATCCGTGCCCGCGTCGCGTGGCACAACACATTCACTTGCACGCCGTGGTGTATCCACACATTTGAGGAGCATAGTGTTATGGCCGCCATCCCTGAGGAGTTATTGACGCGTGGCGTCGCCGAAATCATCGTTGAGTCAGAGCTCCGCGCCAAACTCAATGCCGGCAAAAAACTCCGCCTCAAACAAGGATTTGATCCGAGCCGACCCGACATGCACATCGGGCATGCCGTCGGTCTCCGCAAACTCAAGAAGTTCCAAGAGCTCGGACATACGATTGTCCTTATCGTCGGCGACTGGACTGCCCAAATCGGCGACCCCAGCGGCCGCGACGCCACTCGCCCGCGGCTGACCGCCGAGAAGGTGCGCGAGAACGCCCTTACCTACATGGAGCAGTTCTTCCGCGTCATCGACCGCGACAAAACCGAGATTCGCTGGCAGAGTGAGTGGTTTGGCCAATTCAAACTCGAGAACGCCCTCGACCTCGCTGGGCGCTTTACCTTGGCCCACATGCTCTCACACGATACATTCCGCAAACGCTACGAGGCCGGTCAATCATTGACCATCCTCGAGTTGATGTACCCGATGCTCCAAGGCTACGACTCGGTCGTCGTCAAAGCCGACGTCGAGTTCGGTGGTACCGACCAGAAGTTCAACAACCTTGCCGGTCGTGAGCTCCAAGCCCAAATGGGTCAAACGCCCCAAGACGTCTTTTTGCTGCCACTGATTCCTGGGACCGACGGCCGCAAAATGGGCAAATCGTTCGACAACACCGTCGACATTTTGTTGACCCCTGAGAACATGTTCGGTAAGGTCATGTCAATGGCCGATGACGTCATGCCGCTCTACTACGAGGTGCTCACCGATGTCCCACTGGCCGACGTGGCTGAGATCACGCACGTCATCAAGACGGGCACCGGTAACCCGATGGACATCAAAAAGCGCCTCGCCGCCGAGATTGTGGCCCAGTTCCACTCGCCCAACGATGCCATCCGCGCCCGTGATGCCTTCGAACGCCAGTTCCAACGCCGCGAAATGCCCGACGAGATGCCAGAGTTCGCCATCAGCCAGCCCACGACCATCCTCGACCTCCTCGTGAGCACCAGCTTGGCTACGAGCAAAAGCGAAGGACGCCGGCTCATCGATGGTGGCGGTGTCAAGCTCAACGGCGAAAAGGTCGGCGCCTACGACACACTCGTCACGCCGGTCGCCGTCATCCAAAAGGGTCGCCACTTCGCCCGTATCATCGCCGAATAATACCTGCGCCACAACGCACGTTCTCCACCCATGACCCAGGTCATGGGTGGTTTGCTTATCACCGCATATTCATTTATCTGTGCTACCCTAGATGAGGTTTTGCTTCAGTCAGAAAGCACGCGTCATGCAGCGCTTTTTTGTGGTATTCATCATCATGCTCAGCCTCAGCGCATGTAGCAGCACCAATACACGCGACATCCCAGCCAATCTTCCCGACCAAATCGGCGTCAATGCCACGCTTACCCAAGCCAGCACCATCGCCACGGTTGATCAACCTGCCCCCGCATTTACGTGGCGCGATGCCCAAGGCACCACCCGCCAACTTGCTGATTATCGCGGCCAACGCGTCATTCTCAACATGTGGGCCACCTGGTGTGAGCCGTGTCGGAGCGAGATGCCCGATCTCGACCGCGTGCATGGGCGCAACGACGTGGTTGTGATTGGCATCAACAAAGGGCAGAATATCGACGTCATCCCACCATTCATCGACGAAATTGGTGTCTCGTTCCCGCTTATCAGTGATCCCGACGGTGATGTCAGCCTCGCCTACGGCGTGCGCAACTTGCCAACTAGCGTCTTCATTGACCGTGAGGGATTTGTGCGTACTATTTCAATTGGCATCTTGAGTGCCGATGCACTTACCCTACAATTGGAGCGACTTCCATGAATGCACAATCTCTCCGTTGGTGGCAAGGAATCACCATTGGCATCTATGTTGGCTTTCTCGGTAGCATCCTCTTTTGGCCGTCACTCCCACTCCCGAGCTGGCCTGGGAGTCGAATTGCCTGGAACATGTACGCTAGCGTGCACGGCGTCTGCGCCCAAGTCCACAATGTCACCATTGCCGGGTCCCAACTCCCTCTCTGTGCACGCAACACCGGCATCTACGGCGCAATGACTCTCAGTTTGTTGACGATGATTGTCCTCGGTCGCTTTCGTGTCAATCAACTCCCTACGCGCTGGACCATGTTCTTCCTCGTCATTCCCGTGGGCATCATGGCCGTTGACGGCTTCAACTCAATGTTCGTCGATCTCGGCTGGCAACCGCTCTACCAACCCCAAAACTGGTTGCGCACGCTGACGGGCGCATTTGCGGGGATTGCAGTTGCAACGTTCTTTGTCCCGCTGTTCAATAATATCTTGCGGACCAACGGCGTTGATGCACGGAGCCTACGCCACCCGAGCGAGCTCCTCCTGTTGTGGACATTGGCTGGTGCCTATGCTGCACTCGTCATTCTTGGCCCTGCCTGGGCGTATTGGCCCATTTCGATTATCTCCTGGGTTGGCTTAATCGGTATCTTGCTCTTTTCGAATCTGTTTGCCGTGGCAGTGGCTATGGGTTACGACCAAAAAATCTCCCACGTCACCGATTTGGCCAAACCCATGGTCGTCGCCACCATTATCACCGCCATCGAGCTTGGCGGTATGGCCTGGCTCCGCTTCGGCTTCGAAAGTAACGGCTGGATGTAAATCGCACAACAGCAACGCACCCCCGGATGCGGGGGTGCGTTGCTGTCATAAAACCCGCAATACACTAAATATTGTACGAACTCGCTACCAGCTGGTTCCGCTGTTCGCATAAGTCTGCCAGCGTGGTGCGCTGCATGTGGACTTGTGCCTGCTTGCGCGCCTCGCTCCAGACATCGCGCACCACCACGGCATCGGCCACGGCAGTGTTGATCGGCCGCTCACGCGTCATATCGCACCCTTCCAGCGCCTCGATTATCTCAAGGATGGTGATACGACTGGCAGGGCGCGACAACCGGTGCCCGCCTTGACGCCCGCGCAAACTCTCAATCAGACCAGCACGCCGAAGCATCAACAAAATCTGACTGATAAAGTGCTCATCAATGTTCTGGCGCCGATGAATGTCACCGGCTTGTACTGGCGCATCTCCGCCATGCACGGCAATATCAACCATCGCCCGCAGACCATATTCTACTTGACTCGACATACGCATCATATACAACACCAAAAAGAAATAGAGTGTTAATCAAATTTCTATCTAATCATCATAGAAGTCGTTTACTATTCTACCATGGTATTTTTTATCATCGCAATAGTACCTACTATTATGTAGAGGAGTAGATGGTATGCGGATTCTGGTGATTGGCGGCGACGGCTACCTCGGGTGGCCAACTGCCCTCCATCTCTCACAACGCGGCCACGAGGTCGCTATTCTCGATAATCTCGTGCGACGCAGCTACGACCATGAACTCGGCGCCGACACGCTGATTCCTATTCCGTCCATTCATGAGCGTGTGCGCCTTTGGCATCAACTCACCGGCCACCACATCCAACTGTACATTGGCGACCTATGCGACTATACCTTTTTTGAGCCCGCCTTCAAAGGCTTCGCGCCGGACGCCGTCGTGCACTTCGGTGAACAACGCAGTGCCCCCTACTCGATGATCGATCGCCGTCACGCAACATACACCCAAACCAACAATGTCGTCGGCACACTCAACCTGCTCTACGCCATCGCTGAGCACGCCCCCGATTGTCACCTCGTCAAACTGGGCACCATGGGCGAGTACGGCACACCCAACATCGACATCGAAGAGGGCTACATCACCATCACACACAACGGCCGCACCGATACCCTGCCCTTCCCCAAACAACCCGGCTCGTTCTACCACCTGAGCAAGGTCCACGACAGCCACAACATCATGTTCGCCTGTCGCATCTGGGGCATACGTGCCACTGACCTCAATCAAGGCGTTGTCTACGGTGTCGAGACCGATGCCACCAACCTTGACCCCCGCCTGCTGACGCGCTTCGACTACGATGCCGTCTTCGGCACTGCCCTTAATCGCTTCATCGTGCAGGCCGTCTGCGGGGTACCACTCACCGTCTACGGTCAAGGTGGCCAAACGCGCGGATTCCTCGACATCCGCGATACCCTGGCCTGCGTCGAGTTAGCCTTGCTCAACCCCGCCGATCGTGGCGAATTCCGTGTCTTCAATCAGTTCACCGAGCAGTTCAACGTGCTCCAACTCGCCGAGTTAGTCAAACACGCTGCGGCAGCCCACGGCATCAACGCCCAAATTGAGCACCTTGAGAACCCACGCGTCGAAAAGGAAAGCCACTACTACAACGCCAAACACCAAAAGCTCATTGACCTCGGGCTCCAACCACACTACCTGAGCGATACCCTGATTGACTCGGTCATGCACATCGTCAACAACCACAAGCACCTCGTGCGTCACGACACCATCATGCCCTCGGTACGCTGGCGCGCCACCCAATCGCCCACACATTCCTAATGTGACACAGTCGAGCGCCGTGGGAGTAACTCCCACGGCGCCATCTATGTCTACCAGCACCTCTGAACTAGTGCTGGGCCGATGCCGTCGGCTCCTGACGACTGCGCCACCACGACGCCACAACTGCAATCAACAACGTGGTTGTGACAACGGCCAACGAAATCAACGGTGGGAACTTCTCCTTCTCCGCAGTCAACCAATACATCACATCCGGGTAGAACATCTTGATACCGACGAAGACCAAGATGAACGCCAACGCTGGCTTGAGATAGCGGAACTTGCTCATCGCACCTGCCAACACAAAGTACAACGAACGCAACCCCAAGATGGCAAAGACGTTCGACGTATAGACGATGAATGGATCAAGCGTCACCGCAAAAATCGCCGGAATCGAGTCCACCGCGAAGATCAAATCGGTGAACTCAATCACCAACAACACCGCAAAGAGCGGCGTGGCCATGCGCACACCATTCTTGACCACCACAAAGCGATCCTGCTCGTACCCGTCCGTCATCGGCATCACTTTGCGCAACCAACGTACCACGGTGTGATTCTGCGGATCGACCGCTCCGTGATCAGCCTTGAACATCTTGATACCGGTATAGATTAAGAACGCACCGAAAATCCAGATAATCCAATGAAACTCGTTGATGAGGGCGGCGCCAGCAGCAATCATGATGCCGCGCATAATCAAGGCGCCCAAGACGCCCCAGAACAACACGCGATGCTGATAAATTGCCGGCACGGCAAAACTGCTGAATACCAAGGCAAAGACGAAGACGTTGTCAACACTCAGTGATTTCTCAATTAAATACCCCGTCAAGAAGAGCAACGCAGCCTCGTCGTTGCTATACCCCTGTGGATTGACGGGATTCATGACATCCCAGTAGTAGAGAATCAACACATTAAATACCAGTGCCAATCCAATCCACACGATACTCCAAATCGTTGCCTCTTTGATGCTGACTTCGTGTGCTTTGCGATGAAATACTCCTAAGTCGAGTGCTAACA
>VGPG01000100.1 GCA_016875555.1 Chloroflexota bacterium
GATTGAGCACCTCGATGGCAGCCACACAGGCCAGAGGGTTACCACCGTAGGTACCGCCTATTCCTCCTAAGTGCACTTTGTCCATAATCTCAGCACGACCAGTCACCGCAGCTAATGGCATGCCTGCAGCAATCGACTTGGCCGACACAATGATATCTGGCTCAACACCCATTTGCTCCATGGCAAACAACGTACCCGTGCGCCCAAAGCCACATTGCACTTCGTCGGCAATCAAGACGATTCCGTGCTTGTCACACAACGCACGCAAGCGCTTCATGTAACTTGCAGGCACCGGAATAAACCCACCCTCACCTTGCACAGGCTCGATGATGATTGCTGCGACTTGTGTTGGTTCAACATGCGTCAACAACATCTTTTCGAGCTGATCAGCACAGGCACCGCTACACGAGTTCGTACACATGCGACACTGGTATTCGTACGGGTATGGCGCACGATACACATCCGCAAAGAAAGGCCCGAGATTCTTCTTGAACGACGTCTTCGACGTTAACGATAACGTCAACAACGTGCGTCCATGATACCCGCCTTCGTATGCTATCACCGCTGAACGCCCCGTGGCCACTTTTGCAATCTTAACTGCGTTCTCCACAGCCTCAGCACCACTATTCGCCAAAATCGTCTTGCATGGCCCACTAATCGGGACTGCATCATTTAATCGCTCACTTAATTCCACATATGACTCATATGTGCCGACAAGCGCCGAGAAGTGGATTAATTTATTGGCTTGTTCACTGATTGCGTTCACCACATCTGGCATGGTGTGACCAGCGTTGAGTACGCCGATCCCACCCACAAAATCAATAAATGTATTGCCGTCTACATCCGTTACCAACGCACCATGCGCGTGTTCAACCGCGATCGGATGTGCCTTGTACAATCCACTCGGCACCGCTGCCTCTCGTCGCGCAACAATCGCTTGCGATTTTGGCCCCGGAATCGCTGTCTTGAGCTGAATACTCTTCGCCATATCTACATTCACTTTCTTTTGTGTGGCTTCTCTAAAATACTACCACTTTTTGCGCTACGTGCTTTCATGGTTTTTGATGTGTTCCCCGGTTCCCTGCATCCCGTTTCACACCGACTCCATTCACAATAAACCGGCTGACTCACGAATCACTCCGCAAATCAGCCAGAATACAACTATACAGTGTTTAATTAATCTACTATACAACGTTTAATTTTCTGCAGCAGACCCACCAAGTTGTTCCGCGTATTGCAACGTATACAAACGCGCATAATAGCCGTTCAACGCTAGCAATTCATCGTGCGTTCCATCTTCGACCAAGAGGCCTCGGTGGAGCACCAGAATGCGATCAACATAGCGTATGGTAGAAAGTCGGTGCGCAATGACGATAGAAGTACGACCTTTGAGTAATCGCTGTACCGCTTGTTGCATGACCGCCTCGGTCTCCGTATCAACGCTACTCGTGGCTTCATCGAGAATCAACAAGACCTCAGGGTTAAACGCCATTGCTCTGGCAAACGACAACAACTGCCGTTGCCCTACCGACAAATTAGAGCCACGTTCACGCACTTCATACGCAAACTGTCCAGGCAACTTATGAATGAAACTTGATGCACCAGAAATATCCGCTGCCCAACGAATCCGCTCATCGGTAATTGTATCGTCGTGCAAGCGTATATTTTGTGCAATAGAGCCACTAAAGCAGGTCGGATCTTGCGGCACAGCGCCCACATGTTTGCGCAAATCGTGCTGTGTAATCTCGCGGATGTCAACTCCATCAAGACGAATCGACCCCTGCTGAATCTCGTAGAATCGCGCCATCAAACTCACCAGCGAGGTCTTGCCGGCACCCGAGGCCCCGACTACTGCAACCGCTTGCCCGGCCGGAATGGTGAACGACACTCCTTTGAGCACTGGCTCGGATGGGTTGTACCCGAAAATAACATTGTCAAAGACGATTGCACCGCGCACTGGTGTGGGCAACTGCTTTGGCGCAGCGGGATCCGCAATATCCTCAGATGTATCAAGTACGCGGAAGATGCGCTCTGACGAGGCCATTGCGCTTTGCAAGGTGTTATAGCGCTCTGCCAACTGGCGAATCGGACCGAAGGCCTGCTCTGTGTAGAGTGTGAATGCCACCAATAACCCAATTGATGTGACATCGTTGAGCACGAGTTGACCACCCAACAACAACAATAGGGCGGTTGCTGACACCGACGTTAGATGCACGGTCGGGAAGAAAACGGCAAACGTGTTGTTGGACTTGAACTGTGATTTCAAGTAATCACTACTAATCTCCGTAAAAAACTGGCGACTACGCCCTTCACGGCCAAACAACTGTGTGACTAACACACCAGTAATTTGTTCGTTGAGATACGCGTTGATGCGGGCAAGACGCTGACGCATTTCACGATATGTCGCGCGCATGATTTTTTGGAAAATAATCGTCGAAATAATCACCACAGGGAACATGATGAAGGATACTAACGCCAACTGCCAACTCAAAATGAGCATGGTGACAATAATGAAGAACAAGCGCACCAAGTCGCCGAGCAGTGCCACCGTACCCTGTGTGATGAACTCATTGAGTGCATCAACGTCGTTAGTGATACGCGTAAGCAAACGACCTACTGGATTATGATCAAAAAACTTAAGACTCATCTTTTGGATGTGACGAAAGATTGCCATGCGAATGTCGATGATGATACGTTGACTCATGGCCTGCATCACGTATGTTTGTGCATAGCGGAATCCGAACGACGCAAGAAGCGTCGCTGCATACAGCAAGAAGATGGGCCAAATACCATCAATGTCGCCTGTGGCAATCGGACCGTCGATGGCGGTACGAATCAAAAACGGCGGGATAAGTTCCATCAGCGCACTACCGACCATCAGGCCAATGGCACCAGTCAATGACCATTTGTACGGCCACACAAAACCGAGTAGACGGCGCACCAACCGACCATCATACGCTTTCCCTAGAATCTCATCATCGTAGATTGTCATTGTGCTCCCCTTAGGCGTTGTCTACTGCGTCGGCTAACTGTTCACGCTGATACATGGCTGCATACATGCCACCATGTGCAACCAACTGTTCGTGTGTGCCTTGTTCGGCAACGGCACCATCATGTAACAGCACAATCAAATCTGCATCGCGCACGGTGGCGATACGCTGTGCAATGATGATCGCGGTGCGTCCTTTGCGAAAGCGCTTGAGACCATCGAGAATTTGCGCCGCCGTATGTGTGTCGACGCTAGAAAGTGCATCATCAAGCACCAAAATGGCCGGATTACGCAAGACAGCACGCGCAATTGCGGTGCGTTGCTTTTGACCACCCGAGAGCGTGACACCGCGCTCACCGACCAACGTGTCTATGCCGGTGGGCAACTGCACGATGTCATTACTCAAACGCGAAATCAACAGTGCTTGATCGATATCGTCATCGGTGGCATCAGGTCGCCCAAACGTGACATTCTCGCGTACCGGTACACTAAACAAAAACGTATCTTGCGGCACATAACCGATACCTTGACGCAATGACGAAAGCGTTAATGAACGCACATCATGACCATCAACCAACACACGACCCTCTGAAGGATCTTGCACGCGAGAGAGCAGATTCACCAAAGTTGTTTTGCCACCACCGGTAGCTCCGACGATTGCAACGGTTTGGCCGATACCCACAGAAAACGTCACATTCCGCAAAATCCAGCGTTGATCAGGGGCACTACCGACCTGAATACCCACGTTGTCGAAGGTAATTTGCCCCTGCACATCATGATCGATGGCACCATGATCGGCATCACGAATGAGTGGTTGTCGCTGTAGCACCTCAGCCAGGCGCGATGATGCGGACACGGCCTGCTGATACAAGTCGACCGTCCAGCCCAGTGCCACAACTGGCCACCCGAGGGCGGCTAAGTAGCCATTAAACAAGACCAAATCGCCGACGGTCATTTGGCCAGCAGCCACCTGTTGCCCACCAATCAACAACACTAATGCACCGATTGAGCCAAGCACCAAACTGATGGTTGGCCAGAGCAAACCACTCAACAGGACGTAGCGTACATTTTGGGCACGAAAGCGTTCGTTGACCCGCAAAAACTCGACCGTTTCGGGCTCTTCTTGGGTGTAGGCCTTGATGGTGCGAATACCTGAAAAATTCTCTTGCGCACGGGTTGATACTTCACCAAACAAATCTTGCACTCTGCGAAAGATAGCACGCATGCGCGCACCCACCAAGATGAACAACACCGTGACCGCAGGCAACAACAACAAGACGATGATTGCAAGCGTTACATTTGTCGTCATCATCAAAATAGATGCGCCAGTAATCATCAGCACGGCACTGACGAGCGAGCTCACCCCTGGACCCACGAATTGTCGAATCGCAGAAATATCATTGGTCACGCGCGTCATCAGGTCACCGGTATGATGATCGCCATAAAACTTCTGATCGAGGATGAGGAGTTTTTGGAACATCGCCTCGCGGATATCGCCCTCGACCTGATGTGCCGATCCAAGAATCAAAACACGTTGAAAAAAACGAAAAATACCGTCAATGACGGCAATTCCTAGCATGAGCAAAACGGCCCACTGCAAATCACTCCACACAATGCCCTTTGTGTTTATTTCATCGACAATCCAACGAAGCACTTGTGGGACTTGAATGGCAAAGCCCGTCGCAATGAGCGTACACAGCAACCCAATCACAAATCGCCAGCGATACCGCACCACGTACGGCCACAATGCCCGAAGTTGATTCATGGTGTCCTCTTGCCCAACCGTTTAACCTGTCTGACGGGTAGTATAACAGTTTGTGCAGACAATAGAAAAAGAGGATTGTCGGTGACAATCCTCTTTTTACACACATATTATGTTTTGTTGATGTTAGACTGACTCAGCCTGAAGGGCCATTTCACGGCGCTTTTGATCGCGCTTACGCTCGTCCATTGAGAGCAATCGCTTACGCAGGCGGAACGCCTTGGGCGTTACTTCGAGCAATTCGTCGTCGCCGATATACTCAACCGCATCGTCAAGACTCATATTGCGTGGTGTCTCAAGGCGCAACGCATCGTCGGCACCCGATGAACGCATGTTGGTCAGATGCTTCTTCTTACACACGTTAACTTCGAGGTCACGCTCACGAATATGTTGACCAATCACCATACCCTCGTAGATGTCCAGGCCAGCTGCAACAAAGAGCTGACCGCGCTCCTGCGCGCCATGGAGACCAAACGACGTGGTAACACCGGACTCAGACGCAACCAATGAACCATAGGATCGTGTGTTGATTTCGCCGGCCAGTGGTTGGTACTCAAAAAACAACGCGTTGAGCTGACCTTCACCACGTGTGGCCGTCAACAACTGTTGGCGAAAGCCGAGCAATCCACGCGTTGGCACGTGGAAGCTGAGCATCACGGTGCCGTCTTCGCGGTAGACCATATCGCGCATAATTCCACGACGCTGTCCCAGCAATTCGATGACCGCACCCTGGTACTGCTCTGACACTTCGATTTCGACTTGCTCAATGGGCTCCATGCGCACGCCATCGACCATACGGAAGATGACCTCAGGTCGCGACACTTGGAACTCGTACCCCTCACGGCGCATATTCTCAATCAGAATGGTCAAGTGCAATTCACCGCGCCCACTCACTGAGAATGCATCTGGCACGTCAGTATCTTCGACGCGCAATGCGACGTCGCGCTCACGTTCAGCGTACAAGCGATCACGCAGCTTGCGTGAGGTCACATGCGAACCTTCGCGACCTGCGAACGGGCTAGTGTTGACGCCGAACGTCATTCGAACTGTTGGTTCTTCGACCGCAATGACCGGAAGTTGCTCCGGATTATTTGCATCGGCCACGGTATCACCAATCATGCCGTCAGCGATACCAGCAATAGCCACGATGTCACCGGCTGATGATGCCTCAACTTCACGGCGATCAAGACCGTTATAGGTGAAGATTTGCACGATTTTGGCTGGTTTTTGATTACCTTCGTGGTCGATACGAACAACAGATTGTCCTTTGTTCAACGTGCCGCGGCGAATGCGCCCCATCATGATCTTGCCACGATAGTCATCGAAGAACGTATTCGTGACCAACATCTGTATCGGTTCATCAACTTCTACATCAGGCGCAGGAATGCGCTCGATGATAGCATCAAACAACGGCTCAAGTGTGTCGTGCAGGTTGTGATGATCGGTTCCGGATATGCCGTTAATTGCACTCGCATAAATCACGGCAAAGTCGGCCTGCTCATCTGAAGCGCCAAGTTCAACAAACAAATCAAACGTCTCGTTTACGACCCATTGCGGTCGTGCATTAGGACGGTCAATCTTGTTTACCACGACGATTGCCTTGTGGCCAGCTTGCAATGCCTTGCGCAACACGAAACGCGTTTGCGGCATTGGACCGTCGACCGCATCGACGAGGAGCAACACGCCATCAACCATGTTCATGACACGCTCAACCTCGCCACCAAAGTCGGCGTGACCAGGAGTGTCAACGATGTTGATTTTGGTTCCCTTGTAATTCACGGCCGTGTTCTTGGCCATGATGGTAATGCCACGCTCGCGCTCAAGATCGTTCGAATCCATCACACGCTCATTAACTTGCTGATTCTCACGGAACGTGCGCGATTGGCGCAATAGTCCGTCAACCAGTGTTGTCTTGCCATGGTCAACGTGGGCAATAATCGCCACATTGCGCAATTCAGATCGTTTCATGCGTTCTCCACTACAACATACGAACGCCTCGACCTTGTACGGTCGGGGCGCAACAATGCAACTCACAACTTATTTATAGTGTACCACAGTATTGTACGGGAGTGCTTTGTGGAGCGACAGCATGGTTCAGTGTGCATGTGCTGCATGGTGCATGCGTGCAATCGAATTTGCCATACGTTGTCCACACAACAGTGAGTCATACGTATATACGATAAGAAATAACAAATTATTATAAGAAATAGCAGTAGATACTAGGGGCTGTGGATATGTTGAAAAGCAGTGTTTTCGCTGATTGTAATGCCAAATTTGTCCGTGAATAACTCGTGCACAACAATCCACAGGCTATCAACGTGCAAACGATCGGAGCAACATCATCAACAAACCGTGCACAGGTGTCCACGAGTTACACACAATGTTGTCCACAAAAGCGGTGGATAACACTGTTTCCGAAAAAATCTGTGCACAGGCTCTCCCAACACTGTCCAGAAGTTATCCACCGCTCGGTGATCGCGAATTTGCAACCATGCACGGTGTATCCCCGATGTATACACCAAGTCTCCACGGGTTATCCACAAGGTACTAGTAATACGGCTGAAGATTTAGGGTGTGATTCATCGAGATAAAGAAAGCGCTGAAAACAATATGAAGCGCATGTTAAAGATAGTGAAAAAGAAAAAGTTAAAATGTCATTGATTTGTAATAATTGAAAGTAATTTACGCAACAGAAAGCCAAATATCCACATTCAGAGATAGTTATCCACAGAATATGCCTGAGTTATCCACAATTAGCGATCTGGATTATTTTTGGAATCGTCGTCGTCTTTTTCGAGCGAATTAATAAAATCGCGGAAAAGCGAAAGATCGTCGTCCGATGATGAAGGTGAATCAGTCGAATCTGCAGCAGGCGATGTTTTGGTGGATGATGAAGTCCCGGACTGTATGATTGGTGGTGATTGTTGATCATCGGTGTCAAATGGTACACTGGCTTGTTCGAAGACATGCGGTGCCACAAAAATGGGCACATCCGCACGGAGTGCTAATGCGATGGCATCGCTTGAACGTGAATCAATATCAAACGTACGCGCAGCCGTACTGACGACAATACGCGCCAAAAACGTTGTATCTTGGATGTCATTGATGACGATGTGTTGTATGGATGCACCAAGATCATGAAACACCGTGCGCAACAAATCATGCGTCATTGGTCGTGAAGGCGCAAGTTCTTGCAGCACGTGAGATATAGAGTCTGCCTCAAATTGACCAATCCAGATAGGCAAGTAGCGACGACTATCCGCATCACGAAGAACGACAACACGATTTTGGGTCAGCAGGCTGATGCGTACGCTGTCAACGGTAACTTGAATCATGGCCGGAGCCTTTCGCATGCATACAACAGTAAACACTGATTAGTTGCATTATACGTGAAAAATACGCCCAATGTGGGAATAGATGCGTCTGTCAACGGTTGACATGCACTACCATGCGTCGTATGATTGCTACGATACTGCGAATACAGTTTTGTGATACCCAAAATGATTGCACCGCAACCAACTAACCCGACGTTAACTGTATGGTTCAGACAATTACGCCGGAGTGAAATCGCTGTACGACGCGAAATCTGGCGAGTTATAGACAAATCACCGCTCTCAGAAGACGTGAAACTCGTGCTTGCGCCCATCGTTCAACGTGACGAAGAGGATGCACAGCTCAACGCTGCTGTGGCTGCACGAGCAGCGCTACAAGGAAAAGAGTTTGCACAGGCAGAGCGCGTGACCATTCTCTATGATCAACAAGTCAGCACACTCATCGTTGATTCGTTGTTGCATCCACGTCATGCAAGTCATACGACGATTGTGTTCTTGGTGTTGTTTGTGCTGATCTTCGGCAAAGATTTGATCGCAAATAGTGGGTTGCAATATATTCCGCAATCAGTTGAGATTCGCACGTCAGTAGAAATGACGTTGCCGATTGATGCGCCACTCCCACAAGTCACAAGTGCCTCAGAAATCACAGCCCCGCACATGGTAACGCCGCTCCCAAGCGCATTACCACCGTTTCTGTTCTTCCACCGTATTCAACGGCTCGATACGTTGGGGTCAATCGCCGAAGAGTACGGTGTGAGTCCGAAAGTGTTGTTTTGGGCGAACGGGCTGCAAGACGGCAAAGTATTCATTGCAGGTAGCACATTACGCATTCCTCGGTTACCCGGTGCATCGCACACCATTCTAGAAAACGAAACAATCGATGACATCGCCCGACAATTCGATGTCCCACGTGAAGCAATATCGCTATTCAGACCCAACAAAGTTACCCGCGATGAAGATTTGGTGGTGGGTAAAGAGGTATTTATCCCGTACGTGATTCCTGATTACCCTGAAGCAGTGATGACGCGCTACGGGGGTGAAGATGGCATCTTGAACATCTCGGCTATCGAGACGGTATCGGTGCTCGAAGATGAAACGAATTTGCGCGGAGGACCAGGTCGTGCATACGACAAAATAGGCGTATTACTGCGGAAACAGCGGTTAATACCGATTGCGCGCTATGGTGGCTGGATTAAACTCGAAATCATAGGTGGCGAGGTGCCGGTTGGCTGGGTCAAAGGAAGTCTTCTCGGTATCTCGGATAGCATGTTTGCTGGTTTGCCTACGGTGCGGAATGTCGCATATCCACCACCACGGTGGGTCTACCCAACCACAGGGCAAATGACTTCGCGCTTTGGGTGGCGTAGTGTGCCGTTCTATTCATTTCATAA
>VGPG01000101.1 GCA_016875555.1 Chloroflexota bacterium
ATTCTCTCCTTCGCGATGTCGGGCAACCCACAACGCTAGCGGAGTATGAATGGTGGCAAGGACGATCATCCAGATGTTGATGCCGTCGACGCCCACGGCATATTTGAGCCCCATATCGGGCAACCAATCAATCTGGTCGACCAGCTGATATCCGCCGGTGGGCTTCAGATTGATGGCAGCAAACACCGCCAGTCCGAGACTGATGGCGCTGACCAACCATGTGATCAGGCGCTGAAGTGCGACTGCGCCACGTGGCGTCAGAAACACAAACAGTGCGCCGATCAGCGGTGTTGCAATCAGTATTGAAAGCAATGGAATACCTAAGTGATTCACAAACACCCCACAACCGGGGACGGCTCTTTGGCCATCTCCCGACTACGCGCCGATTACGACGTACCCGATCACAATGACAACACCAATCAAAAAGACTAACGCATACGTACGCACATTGCCGTTTTGACCTTGTGCGCCGAACCCAGCTAATC
Source organism: Chloroflexota bacterium (assembly GCA_016875555.1). Taxonomy (GTDB): domain Bacteria; phylum Chloroflexota; class Chloroflexia; order Chloroflexales; family Roseiflexaceae; genus UBA965. The sequence continues at coordinate 486 of VGPG01000101.1, forward strand.
TGCCCATCACGCGAGCACTACCTTCGACCAAAATACCGTCGATGGCCTGACGATCAACGACCGTGTGCAAGAATTCGGCCAAATGGCGATATGGTTTAACGATGAGGCGATTATAGGCATAATCAATGCCCCAACCGAGTTCCAGACCCTTCCAGATATCGCCGAGGTAGTAGTGCGCAGGATCTTCTTCACCGGACTTGATTTGATCAGGCAACACGCGACTGTACAACCAGTAGCCCAGATAGCCACTCCCGGCTGCCAAAATAGTCGTGATGCCAGCAAATATGCCCATTTGCCAGGTGAATAACTCAACTTCTTCGTGCAACACTGGGTGTAACCAGTCATGCAACCAATGAATGCCGGGGATGTTGAGTATGCCGCCTACAATGGCACCAAATGCCAAGAGGTAGAGTGGCCACTTCATGCTGCCTAGGTGTTCATGTGCGTGCAAATCGGTGTCGCGTGATTCACCTTCGAACGTCAAGGCAACTTGGCGACCCATGTAGAATGCCGTCAGGAGTGAGCTAAATATCAACATGATTGCTGTGGTGTGATTCTGATTAAAGTACCACGCATATGCGATGATTTCGTCTTTGCTCCAGAACCCGGCAAACGGGAAGATACCGGCAAGTGCAAGTGCACCAATGATGTAGACCCGATACACGGTGGGCATGCTCTTGCGGAGCCCGCCCATGCGCCGCATGTCTTGTACATCGTGTAGGCCGTGGATGATAGCACCACTACCCAAAAACAACAGCGCTTTGAATAAGCCGTGTGTCAACAGGTGGAAGATGGCAGCGGTGTATGCACCGATGCCAACGGCTACAATCATGAACCCGAGCTGTGAGATGGTCGAATACGCGAGTACGCGCTTGATGTCGAACTGGGTTACCGCAGCTGATGCGCCAATTAATGCAGTCAGCGAGCCCAGCGTGACAACCCACCACGTAGCATCGGGTGCTAGATCGAAAATTCCGTGATTGCGCACAATCAGGTAGACACCAGCTGTTACCATGGTAGCCGCGTGAATCAAGGCTGATACTGGTGTCGGGCCTGCCATGGCATCTGGCAGCCACACAAAAAGTGGGAATTGCGCCGACTTACCAACAACACCCAACAACATCAACATCGCGACGGCACTAATGACTGCTACCGAGCCGAAGATGCCCATGTTCACGAATGTGAATGACCCCTCGGCAATTTGGCTGAGGTAGCCTGATACGCCGTCTATGCCATAGAAAGACAGGGTGCCAAATCGTGACACGAGTAACAGCATGGCAAGCAACAATCCTGCGTCACCAATGCGGTTGACGACGAATGCCTTGGTGGCTGCTTCGCTGGGAACAATCCCGGGTGCGACGTTTTTGCGCTCAAACCAATGACCAATTAACAAGAACGAACAAAGACCGACACCTTCCCAGCCCAAGAAGAGCAGTAACAGGTTATCGGCCATCACCAACATCAACATCGAGAAGACGAAGAGGTTGAGATAGGCGAAATACCGCGCTGGTCGTGTGTCGTGGTGCATGTAGCTTATTGAGAAGATGTGGATGAGTGCACCAACACCGGTGACCAACAAGGTCATCACTGCGGTTAACGGGTCAAAGAGCAAGCCGATGCTGATGTTCAGCTTGCCAACCGCTATCCATTCCCACAGAGTGACGCTGATACGGCGTGCATCTTCCTCGAGCATGGCCAAATTGGCCACCGCAGCAACAGTTACTGCGAACGCTGCAAGCACGCTTGCGCTCGCAATAATGCCGTTAGCACGTTCATTGCGTACTAAGAATGCGTTCACCAGGAATCCGACGAGTGGGAGCGCCGGGATGAGGGCAATTAGCCAAGAGATTTGCGACATGAGCTACTCTGCATTCGTTAGCCGTGCCTTTGCACGGTTGACGGATCCTACCCCTTCAACGTGGTCATTGCATCAATATTCGTACTCTGGCGGCGACGGAAAATCATCACCAACAGGGCCAAACCAACCGCTACTTCGGCAGCGGCAATGGTAATCACAAAAAAGACCATAATTTGGGCATCGATTGATTGCCATTCATTTGCGAATGTGACGAGCGCTAAATTCGCAGAATTAAGCATTAATTCGATTGACATAAACACCATTAACGCACTACGGCGTAGGAGCACTCCGAGGACTCCAATGGTGAAGAGCAGGGCACTCAGCCCAATGTACAGAAACGTTGGTACCATGCTGCCTCCGCTAACTCTTTCGCTGGTGTAACACGACTACCCCGATTAAGGCAGCGAGCAACACGAATGCGGCGATTTCAAATGGTAGAGATGCGTCGTAAATAAGGCTTGGGCAATTTGTGTCGGTGACCCAAACCCCTCGCTGATGTTTGTGTTGACGCTGTCAGCCGTAGCAGTTGGCTCTGTCACAAACACATAAATTACTTGGCCAATCAACAGCGCAGCCATGACGACTGCGGTGGGCACCTGCCAGCGGACCGGATCAGCTCCGTCTTCGTCACGTTCTGCACCCAGTAACATGACAACAAACAAGAAGAGCACAATAATCGCACCGGCATACACAATCAGCTGGACTGCAAACAAGAATGGTGCTTGCAACAACAGAAACAAGACCGAGATCGCCCCGAGGTTCAGCAGCAAAAACAGCGCACTATGCACCGCATTACGGCTGACCAACATGGCTACCGCACCAATGATGGCAATGATTGCGGTAATCGAAAAAATCACCAAATCCATGCATGCCCCCTACTACAGGTCGATCTGCGCCGGCGGGCTTGGGCGCCGGTCTAACTGCTGCAACACCGGAGGAATATCACCATGTCCTTTGTCGACTGGGACCAACAACATAGACTTGTCGTAAATTGATGATTTGCGATCATAGAACGACAGCTCGTATTGATGCTCCAACACGATTGCGTTGGTAGGACAGGCATCTTCACAGTACCCACAGTAAATGCATCGCAACATGTTGATTTCGTATCGCGCCGCAAAACGCTCACCGGGTGAATTTGGTTTCTCCGGATTGTTTTCGGCTGGGACTACCAAAATCGCATCCGCAGGGCACGCGGCAGCACACAACGAACAACCAATACATCGCTCCATGCCATTAGCAAATCGTTGCAACTGATGGCGTCCGCGAAAGCGCTCATGCACAGGGCGCTTGACTTCAGGATATTCAACCGTGACTGGCTTTTTGAAAAGGTACTTGAATGTGGTGCCCAAGCCCTTAAAAAATGCACTTAGCATGTGGTCCTCTTCTAGTTGCTCGCATTGTTGCTGACCATGGTCACACTACGCTTTGCGCGCTTCGGTGCGGCTACGACACTCGTAATGCCAATGACAACTGCACCAATCACGAACATAGCAATATGAATGACCAGTCCACCCTCTGGGAAGATGACGCCAATGACTGCCGTCAAGACGACGTTAAACAGTGCCAGTGGCATCAAAATCTTCCAGCCGAGATTCATTAACTGGTCATAACGTACACGTGGTACTGAGGCACGCACCCATACCGAAATGAACGACAGGACGGTTGTCTTGAGCAAAAATGCACCGAGTGTCAATGCACCCTGTACTGCATACGCAATCGTGTCGCCGTTGCTCGTTCGAATGGCGGCCACAAGCGTATCAATTCCGGGGAAGTTCCCTCCACCCAAGAAGAGCGCTACCGCAATTGCATTCATGGCGACCAACTTAATATACTCAGACATGAAGAAGAGTGCAAACTTCATCGAGCCGTATTCGGTGTTGTACCCACCGACCAACTCTTGCTCTGCTTCGACCAGGTCGAACGGCGAACGCACTACCTCGGCAGTACTTGCCACCAAGAAGATGACAAATGCGAGGAACTGCGGAACGATGTTCCAGATGATGTTCTGGCCGGCAACAATTTCTTCGGTGCGAAATGTGCCGTTCTGCATGACGACTGCCAGTATGCTCAACCCCAAGGCTAACTCGTACGAGATGACTTGGGCCGAGGCGCGGACCCCGCCGATCATCGAATACTTGTTGTTGGATGCCCAACCTGCGATGGCAATCCCATACACGCCCACAGAAGTTACGGCGAGTAAGTAAAGGATGCCTACGTCGATTGGTGCGTAATGGAGCCAATTACTACCTTGTCCATCTGGCCAATTACCAAGTGGAATGCCGACCCAGATAATCAATGCGGGGATAACCGCAAACCCGGGCGCAATCAAGTAAACCCACTTGTCGGCCTTTTCAGGGATGACGTCCTCTTTGAAAAAGAGTTTGACAGCATCAGCTGCTGGCTGCAAAAAACCACCGAAGAGTTTTTTGCCACCGGGCAATGGAATGTGCCCGGCACGATTGGGGCCGATACGATTTTGAAATCGCCCGAGCAGGCGGCGTTCAAACAGTGTGAAGTAGGCGAAGAGCGTCGTGGCGGCGAGTGCCAACACCAAACAACGCACTAGCAGGATTAGTATGTCGATCCAGAATTCCATCAAATCCTCCTATGCGTCCGGCTATTCAGCACGCCGTACCGATACGCGAGTATACGCACCGAGTGCCAAATGTGTTGGTGCACCAGCCACATCGGGCAATAGCACTTGCCCTTCTGCTAGGCCCTTGTCAATTTGTGCACGTATGAGGGCACTTCCAACCGGCGACGACAACATGACTTCGTCACCGACTCCAATTCCCCAACGCGTGGCATCTGCCATCGAGATGATGACGTGTGCAGGAATTTGGCGTGAAGCCAACTTCGAATCGATGCTCCACGTGCCACCGTTGTAGGCGCGTGTCGGCACCTGCATCAACATGGTGAACTCACCCTTTGGCTCAAAGGTCACTGGAGCGACTGCACTTACTGTGAGCGGCGCACTTGCGTCGTCAGCAATGGTGGCAATCTGTACGCCGTTTCCTTCGGTATTGGTGTAAGAGGTGCCATCGTAGTACACCGATTCATTCGCTTGGCGACCCCATGAATTCATCGTCAAATCTAAGCTGGTGTATGTGATATTCGCGAACTGACGATGGCTCTTAGCGATATCGTCCGTGACGTCGCTCGTGACCATGTAGTCCCACCCGCTCGTGACGGCCGTTCGTCCATTACTACTTGCACCAACACCTGCTAACTCAGCAACCGTAGAAAACACTTTCCACGGCGCAAGCATCTCATTGGGGCTGGCCATGGCAGTACGGAAGCGTTGGACGCGTCGCTCAGCGTTGGTGATTGTGCCATCACGTTCAGCGAGTGCCATCAGTGGCAAGATGACGTCGGCACGCTTGGTGGTTTCATTGTGGAACATGGCTTGGACGGCCAAAAAGCCGTTTTTGCTCACGCTCTCCAAAGCTTGAGCTACGCGCTCACTTTGACCAGCTGGATCTACGCCAACAAGGAGGAGTGCGCGCAACTTGTTCTGTTCTGCCAAATCCCACATCTCGCTAGCACTGGCACCACCCTTGCCTGGACGAATACCCAGTGCCGTTGCACCAATCGTATTCGCGTTGCTGAGTGCGATGACACCGTTGTTGGCCTTGCCACACTTGGAAGTCACCATGGCAGCACTGGCCAAGTTTTGGCTAATGCTGGCACCGATTTGGCGGGCTGCGCGACCATAGACGATGATGCTATTGCTGGCGCCCATGTACGCATCTACCACCTTCTTGAGCTGTTCGGCACTTACGCCTGCATCAGCCAAGAGAACGTCGAGTGTGTACTTGTTGAGTTGGTTGCGCAACTCGTCGAACCCGCGCAAGCGGCGATCAAAGCCGTTGGCGTTCTGGGCATCGACGATCTGTTTAAGGAAGGCCAACGCAAACGCACTTTCGCCGCCCTGTTTGACGCGCACATCGAGGTTCGCACCGCGGCCCAACTTGGTGGCAAACGAATTGACGACGGTAACGCTTCCGCCGCGATTTTGGATACCGCGCAGGCGGAGCACATAGACTGGAGCCTCTTCTTCGACGTCGGCACCCACGACGAGTACGTTGGTACCTTTGCCGAGATTAGTCAAGTTCGTGTCAACACCGACCCCGGCCACGAGTGGTGCTTCGTCGATAGCAGCATCGCCGGGCAAACCGACACGATGATCGAGATTGGCACTACCGAATGTTTCGCTGATGAGTTTGCGGAAGGCAAACAAATCTTCGTTTGGTAAATCATCGGCAATTACGCCGCCGACGGCCGTGCTCCCTGAGCGCTCAGCCACGCTGGCCATGTTGTTGGCAATGCGGTTAAGTGCATCATCCCACGTTGATTCAATCAACTTGCCGTTATGGCGCACGAGTGGTTTGGTGATACGTGTAGGACTCTCAATGAAGCGCATGCCCATGCGGCCCTTGTCGCATAACCAGATTTCGTTGACATTGTCGTTCTCACGAGGCATCACACGCATCAGTTTGTTGTGGCGTGCATCAACGCTGATATTGCAACCGACCGAACAGTGCGTACACACACCGGGAGTACTCCGCACTTCCCACACACGTGAGCGGAAGCGGAAGTCGGCGCTGGTTAATGCGCCCACCGGACAAATGTCGGTGGTATTGCCGGAGAACTTCGAATCGAATCCCGGCTCAGACTTCGAGATAATCTCCCACGAACGACCGCGGTTGTCGAAGCCGAGCACAGAATCGCCGGCGACGTCGTCTTGGAAGCGTACGCAGCGTGAACACAAAATACAGCGCTCGCGGTCAAGATAAATCACGTCGCTGAGCTTGATTGGCTTCTCGAAGTGCACTTTGTCGCTATAGTCGAAGCGTGATACTTCTGGCCCCCACTGCATCGTCAAGTTCTGCAACGGACACTCGCCGCCTTTGTCACAGACAGGGCAGTCAAGTGGATGCGAAGTCAACAAAAACTCAAGCACACCGCGCTGAGCGAACTTGACCTTCTCGGTGGTGGTTTTGACGACCATGCCGTCGCTGACGGGGGTCACACACGCCGGTTGCAACTTGTTCATCATCAAGGCCAACTGTGGTTGGCCATCTGGGCCAAGTACGACCTGGCGAGTCGCTGGGTCGATGCGTGGGGTGTACACCTCAACCAAGCACATGCGACACATGCCGACAGGCTTGAGTTTGGGGTGATAACAGAACACGGGGATGGAGACATCCACAGCGCGTGCTGCCTCGACCAAGTTGGTACCGGCGGGTACGCTTACTGCATGTCCATCAATTATCAGATTGACGTCTGGCATCGTTCTTCTACTCCCGGCTGGCCGTGCATCGGCTCAGCACTAGTGCGCCATCGTTAAAGGAATCGTGTAGCGAGCTGGTGATTTGCTCAATGCCTCTTCAAATTCATGTGGGAAGAGTTTGAGTGCCGTACGAATTGGAACTACGGCGCTTTCACCCAACAAACAGAAGCAGTTACCTGCCATCTGGTTGTAAACATCGTGCAACTTGGCGATATCGCGTTGTTCGGCTCCACCGTATGTAAAGCGATGCAACGTCTTGACCAAGTAGTGAGTGCCTTCACGGCATGGGGTACACTTGCCACAGGACTCGTGCTTGAAGAACTCGTCCATCTTAAAGGCCAACTCAACCGCGCTCACGGTTTCGTCGAGGATAATCACACCACCTGAGCCGAGCATAGTGCCAGCGGCGGCAAGTGACTCGTAGTCCATCGCCACATCAAGATTGGCCTCGGTCAACCAGGCGGCTGACGCACCACCGGGGACGATGATTTTGACCTTGCGATCCTCACGCATGCCACCGGCGTAGTCATAAATCAACTCGCGCATGGTGGTGCCGAACGGCACTTCGTAGTTGCCCGGTTTGCGCACATGCCCTGAGACGGAGAAGACCTTGGTACCAGGGCTCTTTTCAGTCCCGTTCTTGCGGTACCATTCTGCGCCTTTAAGCACGATGCGAGGAACATTCGTCAGTGTTTCGACGTTATTAATGATCGTCGGCTTTCCATATAAGCCGGCGACTGCTGGAAACGGTGGTTTGAGGCGTGGTTGACCAATTTTGCCTTCGAGGGACTCCATCAAGGCCGTCTCTTCGCCACAAATATATGCGCCAGCACCACGGCTGACGACAATGTCGATAGTCACGTTCGTACCGAAGACGTTTTTACCGAGCATGCCACGAGCGGTGGCATCAGCAATTGCCTTTTCGAGGCGTCGTGCTCCTGCGGCGAACTCACCGCGAATGTAGATGAATGCCTTTTGACACTCGATGGCGTATGCAGCGAGTGCAACACCTTCGATGAGCTGATGCGGATTCTTGTCGATGATTTGATGGTTATTGAAGGTGCCCGGTTCGCTCTCGTCTGCGTTGCAGCACAAGTAACGCGGGTAGACGTCCTTGGGCAAGAAGCCCCACTTCACACCAGTTGGGAAACCTGCACCACCACGACCGCGTAAGCCGGCCTCTTTGACAACGTTGATAACGTCGGCGGGAGTCTTCTCTTTGACGGCCATGCGCAGCGCCTCGTACCCCTCGTGTTGCAGATATACATCAAGGTCTGCAATGTTTGGTACGTCAAGGTCGCGCAAGACGACATGTTCAGTAATTGGCGGCATAGATATCCTGCAGCTTTCCAAATCGCCTATCGAGCGTATATGCCGATTAACGCCGATTATCCTATCACCTAGGGGCGATTGTGTCAAACTGAACAAAGAAATCCCGGTTCTAAATCGCACGTGTGTGCACACATGTCTGTTGCGTATTCAATCCACGGCCACAGTTCGTGTCAACGGATATTCTGTTGAGCACAACTATTGCACAATACGGGCAAAATCCACGAAGTACTCTGGATATGTTTTTGCGACACAGTTGGGGTGATTGATTTGCACTGGATGTGGTCCAAATGCTGCTAATGAGAAGCACATCGCCATACGATGATCGTCGTACGTGTCAATACCTCCTGCGGCCACTTGCCACGTCTGTGGTGCAATCACGCGAATAAAGTCATCACCGCTCTGCACCACCGCACCGACTTTACGAAGTTCGGTGGCCATGGCATGGATGCGATCTGTCTCTTTGACGCGCCAACTCGCAATGCCGGTCAATG
>VGPG01000102.1 GCA_016875555.1 Chloroflexota bacterium
ATAAACTTGACGTTGATCATCACTGGTTATGCCATATAACGCACTAGCCCGAAAGAAACGATTATACTGCGTGATACATCCATCCACGGTGCGGTACCCGCCAATATCGCGGAACTGATAGATATTCTCATATGTGTAATAGCGCAAGCGCATTGATGGACGATACAGAGACATAGTTGTAATCTCATCATGTTATGTCGTTATCGTGTACCCAGACATCGCTTCGCGCATTTCGCCTGGATCCAACACAAACACACCATGATTATGTGCACCAGTCGCTGCAAGATTAAAGCCGTCATTCGCATTGGTGACAGGTTCTAACGCAATAAATGACTGACCAACTGGCATGTACATCACAAGATGGGTATACAGAAAATCGAGCCAATGAGCAATTTGCACTTTCGATTTGTCATATTTTAACATAATATTTCGTGCCATATTGCGCTCGGTCAGACAGTCATCTACAAACACGTCACCTGCACGACGCAGGCGTTGATAGTCGAGCGCTGCAGGCACGGGCACTGGCTCTCCTACCGGCAAACAATTCACCAATGGGTAAGATTTTGCGAAGGGCAATTCCAACGACAACACATCATCCGGGTGTGTCAACGAGCGTTGGAGCATCGGGTGTGTGCCAAAGCCGGCCGGCATCGGCTGTTGATCGACATTATGCACGCCAAGCCGCGTACGAAAGTCCTGCCCATCCAACGTGTACTCAACCCAACTCCGAAATACAAAGGGAAAATTCACTTGTTCGTGTTGACGCGAATCAAACTCCAAACGGATGTGGGTGGTACTAGACGCAGTCACTTGCCACGCATAGTGTCGCCCTACTCCGTGAATCGCCGTACCGTCCGCAAAGCTCGGCCGCAACTGATATGTGTGTCCCGCAAAGCGAAACTGTGCGTCACGTATGCGGTTGGACCACGGTACCAACAAGTAACTCGCACAATTCAATGGCTCGTCCTGATGTTCGGGTGGCGTCGGCCGCATAAAGTCACACCACACACCCTCATGTTGAATTTGCGCAAAAGCCAGTGATGCTGCAGTGTGGGGCAACACGCCAACACGCCATGTATCATTCTGCAAAACATGTACCATATGCACCCTTAATATGCTTATCAGTATTCGTCATCCTATAGTACCGCATATTCGATGCGCTCCAACACAAAGCGCCCATGCGATGATTCGCATGGGCGCACGCTCCGTCCACACCTACGCATCTAAGTCCATCTGCTTGAGCGCAGCTATCGAACTTGAGACGGCCGCTGCACTTGCCGCAACCAGCGCTTTTTCGTCGGCGTTGAGTGGCAATTCAATGACCTTCTTGACACCACCGGCGCCGAGCACACACGGCACGCCAAAGTAGATATCGTTGAGACCATACTCGCCCTCGAGATAACATGCTGCCGGCAAAACGCGGTTCTTGTCGCGAATCACCGCCTCAACCATCTGCACAGTGGCAGCGGCTGGTGCGTAGTACGCACTCCCCGTCTTGAGCAAATTGACAATTTCACCGCCACCCTTGCGTGCGCGATCAACAATCGCCTCGAGACGATCAGCAGCAATGAAGTCTGTCACGGGGATGCCGCCGATAGTGGTATACCGTGGCAACGGCACCATCTCGTCACCGTGACCGCCCATCAACATGGCTTGAATGTCCTCGACTGAGACGCCTGTTTCCATCGCAATGAACGTCCGATAGCGCGCTGCGTCAAGCACACCTGCTTGACCGATGACTCGCTCCTTGGGGAATCCGCTGACTTGTCGTGCCAAGTAGACCATCGTATCGAGCGGGTTATTGACCATGATAATCACCGCATTGGGTGAGAGTGGTGCCGCCTTGCTGATACAATCGCGCGTGATCTTGGCGTTGATTTTGATGAGATCTTCACGCGTCATGCCCGGCTTGCGGGGTGCACCAGACGTTACGACAATCACATCTGAGTTGGCCGTGTCTGCATAATCGTTGGAGCCAATAATGCGAATATCGTACCCCTCGATTGGAGCCGCTTCGGCCAAGTCAAGCCCCTTGCCCTGTGGCACACCCTCGACGATGTCGAGCAATACCACGTCACCGAGCTCTTTGGTGGCAATCCAGTGAGCCGACGTCGAACCGACGAACCCAGCCCCGATAATGGTAATTTTGGGACGCATCCTTACACCTCTCATGGCGCATACTGAACACCGCCCGATTGTACCATATCTTCAGCCGATGACAATTTAGCAGTTATAATACACCCATACACACGCATCACCTGACGGACACATGATGGCACTGACAACACCCGCCTACCGTATTACCGGTGGCCAACCAATCCGTGGCGAAATCACCTGTCTTGGCGCGAAGAACTTTGTCACCAAAGCGATGGTTGCCACCATGCTGGCCGACACACCAACAACCATCAGCAATGTGCCGCCCATCGGCGATACCACGATCACCCGCGACATGCTTGTGGCAATCGGCGTCGGCATCACTGAGAGCGATTATCATCAACTTACCATTGATCCACGCACAATTGCCACCTTCGACATCCCTCTTCCGGATTCAGGTAGCAACCGTATTCCCGTCTTGCTTCTCGGCGCACTGTTGCACCGCTGCCAACGCGTGTCGGTCCCTGTGCTCGGTGGATGCACGATTGGTGAGCGCAAAGTGGACTTTCATATTGACGCCATCGAAAAGTTCGGCGGCCATGTTGAAGTGACTGCTGAGGGATACGTTGCAACCTGCACTGGCCGACTCCAAGGGGCCCAAATCACCTTGCCGTACCCTAGCGTCGGAGCCACTGAGACGTGCTTGTACCTCGGCGTCTTGGCTGAGGGGCGGACCGTCATCCACAATGCGGCGATTGAGCCTGAGATTTTTGAACTTATCACCATGCTACGCTCAATGGGAGCTATCATCTTCACGACACCTGGTCGCGAAATTCGCATCGAAGGAGTGCGCCAACTCCACGGCACGCGTATCCACGTCCTCGGCGACCGCATTGAGACTGCGTCTTGGGCCTGTCTCGCCGCCGCATCCGATGGTGACATCATCGTGCACGGCATCCGTCCCGAGATTTTGGGCAACTTCCTCTCGTACTTTCAGCAGGTCGGTGGCGGCTTCGAGCTAGTAGGCTCCAACAGCATCCGTTTCTTTCGACGACGTCCACTCACCTCAGCCATCATCGAGACCGACGTCTACCCCGGCTTTTCTACCGATTGGCAACAACCGTTTGCCGTGTTGCTCACCCAAAGCCAGGGTATCTCGGTCATTCATGAGACGGTCTACGAAAACCGCTTTGGCTACCTCAAGGCACTCAGTCAACTCGGTGCCGTCACCCAACTTACCACGCACTGCCTCGGCGGAGCACCGTGTCGTTACCGCGACGCGAATCATCAGCACAGTGCCATCATTGTAGGCGGTAATCAACTCCACGCCGTCGATCAAATCGCTATTCCCGATTTGCGCGCCGGCCTAGCGTATGTCATCGCGGCCGCCGTCGCCCAAGGTTCAACCACACTGACCGGCACCTACTACCTCGAACGCGGCTACGGTGACATCGTGCCTCGACTGGGCAATCTTGGACTCGATATTGTGCGCGTCTAACTGCAACCGGGTCGACAGACACATCGTCTCAGCATCATATGTTCAATGCCAGTTTGTTATTTGAGGAGCAGTTCATGAATGACACCGCACCACTCTCAGCGTACTCCGCCGACTACCGCAATAAGATTCGTGGCCGTCTTAAGACCCAACAGGTGTTCAAGCAGTTTCTCGCCGTGTGCCTGGGAATTGACGTATTCCTCGTACTCATCTGGTTCTTTACCACACCGTTCGGTTACTTCTGGCCCATATGGCCGATGATTGGCACTGCAATTCCAGCCACCATATTGTGGTGGATCGGCTACGGTATCCCCCCGCGTGAGATTACCGACGCCGACATCGATACCGAGATTCAACGCATCCGCAACCAAAAGTAAGCCTCAACCAACGAAAGGATTTGTATCATGAGCGACCACCTACCCACCTCCTCCAACGAGTCAGACACCTACCGCAAGCAAATTCGCAAACGCCTCAAGCAGCAACAGGAATTCAAACAGTACCTGACCGTCTGGCTTGGTGTCTCTGCCTTAGTCACCTTCATCTGGTTCATTACGACACCCACTGGTTACTTCTGGCCGGTTTGGCCGATTTTCGGCATGGGCATTGGCGCATTCTTTCAGTGGCGCGAGGCCTACGGTGAGCCCCCACGTGAGATTACTGACGCCGACATCGATGCCGAGATTCAACGCATCCGCAATCAGCAGTAATTCTAGCCCATTGCCGCATGGACGTGCCATGCGGCGATTGATTTTGTGGTTGACATTGACCACAGAACGGAGTAGCATACAGAGAGACCTTTAATGCGATCCCGTGAGTTCGCAAAGGACCGAATCATGATGCGTCATCACACAACCATCTGTCACGGCAGATTTGCCGCCCGCATGCGCACACCCGTCAGGGTGATGGCGCTTTTTTTGTGCATGGAGTAGCCTATGAACGAACGTCAAATCATGACATCCGACGAGGTGCGTCGTGCCATTGCGCGTATCGCCCACGAAATCGGCGAGCGCAACGGCGGCGTCACCGAGGTGGTCCTCGTCGGCATCTACCGGCGCGGTATCCCGCTGGCCAAACGCATCGCCGCCGCCATCCAATCCATTGAACACAAAACAGTCCCCGTCGGCGCCCTCGACATCACCCTCTACCGCGACGACCTTGAAATCCGCGGGCCATCGACGCACATCCAACACACCAACATCCCCGGTGACATCACCGGCAAAATCGTCGTACTCGTCGATGATGTGCTCTTCACTGGCCGCACCATTCGCGCCGCCCTCGACGCCCTCACCGACCTCGGGCGCCCCGAACGCATCCAGCTGGCGGTGCTGGTCGATCGTGGTCACCGTGAATTGCCGATTCGGGCAGATTTTGTCGGCAAAAACGTCCCCACTGCCTCCAGCGAAGATGTGGCTGTGCGCCTCAACGAAATCGATGGCGGCGACGACGCCGTGATGATTATGCGAGGTGCCGTATGAACCTACCCCCGATTGCCCCACACAACCCGTGGATGGCCACCGCCACACGCAAACGCCGGCATGTGCTCGACCTCGATGACTTTGCCGAGCAAGAGATTCTCGACGTGCTCGACGCTGCCGTCAGCATGAAAGAAATTCTCGGCCGTAGTGTGCCCCAAGTGCCCATTTTGCGCGGCAAAACCATGGCCAACATCTTTTATGAAGAGAGCACGCGCACGCGCTTGTCGTTTGAGCTCGCCGCCCGCACCTTGTCGGCCTCGGTCATGAATATGACTGCCAAAGGCTCGAGCGTCGAGAAGGGCGAGTCGCTCATCGACACCATCCGCACCATTCAAGCCCTCGGCGCCGACATCATCGTGATGCGCCACGGCGAGTCGGGTGCACCCTATCTGGCAGCACAGCACTTCAAAGGCTCAATCATCAACGCCGGCGACGGCCGTCATGCCCACCCGTCCCAAGCCTTACTCGACCTCTTTACCATTCGCGAGCACCTCGGCCAACTCAAAGACCTGCACGTGGTGATTGCCGGCGACGTGCTGCATAGCCGCGTGGCCCGCTCTGATATTTGGGGCATGTTGCGCTGTGGTATGCGTGTGACTCTTTGTGCACCGAGTACGCTGATTGGCGATATGCAGATGTGGAAAGCGTCGCATCCTGGCCTCAGAATCAGCTACGACCTCGACGCCTTGTTGCCCCACACCGATGTCCTGATGGGGTTGCGCCTGCAAAAAGAACGCATGCAGGCCGGTCTGTTGCCCGCCCTGCGCGAGTACAGCACCTACTTCGGCATTAGTGCCGAGCGCCTCGATCATTTGCCCAAACATGCCATTGTGATGCACCCGGGCCCGATGAACGAAGGCGTCGAAATTATGCCCGAAGCGGCAGACTCGCCACGCTCCGTCATCGAGACCCAAGTCACCAACGGCGTCGCCATCCGCATGGCCTTGTTGTACCGGCTCTCCGGTGAGACCCAAGCATAATCTGTACGACACAAAGGATACGAACTCCATGAAAACCCTGATTACCAACGGCATCATCATCGACCCAGATACCCGGCAGATGGGCGTCGGCAGCGTGCTCGTCGAGAACGGCAGCATCACCGCCCGCTTCGACGGTCAACTCCCGGCCGACGCCAGCGTCCGCACCGCCCCCGGCACGACCGTGATTGATGCCAGTCACAAACTCATCAGCCCGGGCTTGATTGACCTACACGTGCACTTGCGTGAGCCCGGCGAAGAGCACAAAGAGACCATCGCCACTGGTACGCGCGCGGCGGCCGCCGGCGGATTCACCGTGGTGGCCTGCATGCCCAACACGCGCCCCGCCATTGACAGCGTGGCCACCATTCAGCACATCACCAACGCCGCCGCGCGCGCCAACAACGCCGAGGTGCTCCCCATTGCCGCCGCTACCGTCGGCCGCAGCGGCAAAGAGCTGAGCCCCATGCGCGAGTTGGTCGAGGCCGGCGCCATCGGCTTTAGTGATGACGGCACACCGGTGAGCGATCCGGCCGTGATGCGCAACGTGTTTGAATACATCAAAATGCTGGGCGTGCCCTACTTTGGTCACTGCGAAGACATGGTACTCAGCAAGGGCTGGGGTATGCACGAGGGCGCAGTCAGCAATCGCCTCGGTCTGCCTGGCTACCCGAGTGCCGCCGAAGAGGTCGGCATCGCCCGCGATATCGCCCTCGCTGAGTTGACCAATAGCCGTCTGCACGTCTGTCACGTCAGCACCGCCGGCGGTGTGGCCTTAATTCGTGCCGCCAAAGAGCGCGGTGTCAAGGTGAGTGGCGAGGCCTGCCCCCACCACATCGTCCTCAGCGATCGCTGGGTACTCGGCTGGCTTGACGAGCAAGCCAACGCCGAGAACGAGCCAGGCATCTCGCTCAATGCAACCACCCGCCCACCGTATGACACCAGCACCCGCGTCAGCCCACCGCTCCGGAGCGAGGCCGATGCCGAAGCTGTGCTCCAAGGGTTGCTCGACGGCACGCTCGATTTTGTGGCCACCGACCACGCACCCCATAGCCGCGTCGACAAAGAGGTCGAGTATCGCCTCGCCATGGCCGGCATCACCGGCATCGAGACCGCCCTCGCAAGCATGTTGATGCTGGTCAACCGCGGGCAGATGAATCTGATTGACTTGATTGTCAAGATGACCGACGAGCCGGCCAAGTTCCTTGGGCGTGGCAGCACCGCCTTACGCGTCGGCGCGCGCGCCGACATCACCGTGATTGACCCGCAGATGGTCTGGACAGTCGAAGCCGAAAAGCTCTTCTCCAAGGGCAAAAACACACCGCTCCTCGGCCAGAAAATGCGCGGCAAAGCCGTACTGACCATGTACAAAGGGCATATCACCCACCACGAGTAATCACACCACGACGGGGCTGGATTGATGCAGTCCTGCCCCATTTGACAACCCAAGGAGTCACCGATGATTCAACGATCCATGTGGACCAGTTACATCACCCCGATGGCAGCAATCAGTATTAGTCAACAACTCAGCATACGCCATGCCCTGATGCGCGAGCGCATGGCAACACACGGAGTGAGCACGGCGGCGATCTTTCAGCATAACCAACAGCTCTATGGCTATCTTGAGTCCACTCAAGCTATCGACACTCACGCCCTCTATCTGCCACTCATCGGCGATTTGGTGCAACAGGTACCCACTACACGTGGCCCACGTGTCACGATTGATCTGCCCGACATCTACCACGACGGACACCCCGATGAGGGCACACCGTGGCGCGCTCCCGGGTATATGCCGACGCGTCAAATCGGCTCATTGGCGCGCCTCAAGCCCGAGATGTATTGCAGTTATGTCTATTACCATTATCTGCGCCAAGAGGAGCAACCGCACGGCTTCAACAAGTACTACATCATTGGCGCCCACGAGTACACCATCTTTTCGTACCAAGAGTGGCCAGCGACAGTCGACGACCCCAAACCACACGGCTCAATGCAGAGCAATCTGACGCCCACCAACTGGCAGGATCTGATGCACCAGCACTTCGAGTTATGGTCCGATCAGCCAGTCGAATCGCAAGAGTGGATTCGGCTGACCAAGGTCTGGGGCATGTAAATCATGCAGGACTGCTACCATGCACCTGTATAATAGAGCCTAATAGCCTCATTACAATGGAGTGACGCATGCGCTACCCGATCAATCGCATTCATGCACCGATGACCATCCCAGGCTGGGCCATCCAAGAGCGCCAGCTGATTGATACGCTCAACCAGGCCGCCCGCGAGTTCGTTGACCGCTATGTGCGCCCCGATGGCACCCTGATCTGGCGCAACGAGTGGCCCGGCATGGACGGCAGCGACGATCCGTACGAGGGCTTCATGCAACTCGCCCTGTTGTACGTGCTCGGTGGCGACGATTGGCTCTACGATGATGCGCGGCGCATCTGGGATGGTATCACCTGGCAGTGGACCGAGTACGGGCAAGTCGACCGTGAGTTCGCCAAATACTACGACTGGATGCACCACGGCGAAGGCTATTTGTACATCTACTTCCTCGGGCTGGCCAACCCGACCCAGCGCAAAGACCGCCAGCGAGCCCAGCGCTTTGCTAACATGTACACCGGCAATGACCCGTTGGCACCCAACTACGACCCACAGCACAAACTCATCCGCGCGCCACTCACCGGTAGTCACGGCCCGCGCCATCAGGTGACCGCCGAGGATTGGCAGACGCACCGCGTCGTGCTCAACCACTATTTAGCCCCTTACGAAGACATCGTCAACACCGATTTTGCCAGCCGCAAATGCCACTGGAGCGACGACACCATCTACGCCGACATCATCGCCAAGATGAACCAACGCATGAACAAAGGCGACGTCCCGCTCAACCTCAACGCCACCGGTCTGATTACTCACGCGTTCCTCTACGGCCAATCACCCGAGTTGCGCCAATGGGTCTACGACTACATCGAGGCCTGGCAGATACGTGCCGCGCGCAACGGCGGCATCATCCCCGACAATGTCGGCCTCAGCGACACCATCGGCGAATACCTCGACGGCAAATGGTGGGGTGGCTACTACGGCTGGCGCTGGCCACACGGCTTTATGACCATCATCGAGCCGATTACCAATGCCTGCATGAATGCATTGCTGATGAGTGGCGATCAACGCTGGCTAACACTCGCTCGTCAACAGCTCGACCACAACTGGGCGCTCGGGCGTGAAATCGACGGGCAGTATCAGGTGCCGTACCGTCATTTCGACAACGGCTGGGGCGATTATCGCCCAGCGCTCCACAAATACCCCATCTACCTCTGGTATGCATCATTGGCCGACGAGGATTTGGCGCGCATCATGCGTATCCCGCGCCACGAAGATTGGAGTACCATCCACATCGGCAGCGGCAAGCACTACA
>VGPG01000103.1 GCA_016875555.1 Chloroflexota bacterium
ACCGTATGCACCGAATACCCAACAGGTGCGAAAGACTGACTTGTCGAACACTAACCCAAATCCGTGACGTTGGCGAGTATCCGTTAACGCACACCACCCAGCGTCGAGTTCGGTCGCATAAAAGAAATCACAGGTTTGTGCGCTTTGTGGAGGTATGAGACGCATATCTTCGGCGCCATGCGCTGTTTGAGCGATTGGCCACACAAAGGAGTCGATTTCTGAGCCACAGCGACTTCGAAATCCCTCGTCGATGATTACAATTTGCGCTGGCATGTCAATGCGACTATCAGCAGAAATTGCTAATGCAGGATGCAACTTCCAAAGATAGTCGAGTGGCTGATACGCATGATTCACCAATCGATAGTCTATGCGCAACTGTTGTTCATGCGCATACAAATAAATAGTCTTTTCCACAAGCGTATCAGTCACAATACCGCGTCGCGAAAGTTTGATACCCACATGATCCGACGCACGTATGATGTGCCACTCGAACGGCATTGACCACCACTCACCGTGGTCGGGATATGCGTCACCTGTGATACTTGTGGGTGCGTCGTTGGGGAAGAGTTCATCCCAGCCACCACAAAACCAATCATCATAGGTTGCACCAAAATGAGCAGTGCGCGGCGCAACACGGGGATTGTGCCACAGTACCTCGCGGTCAGCGATTTTGTCGTACAACGACCACAACTTGCCACCGAGTTCGGGCAAGAGCATCGCTCGTATGGTGTGATTTTCGAAAAGAATCGCTCGAAAGCCACGCCAAGTAAACTCACTGTCAACGCGCACATAGCTCATTCGTTCCCCCTTACTTCTGTCGAAGCATGTGGACAATTTCACCTGACAATTCGGGCAACGCCAATGTCAGCCCCACATCCATCAATTGCGCACCAGAGATGATGTGTTTGCTCCCGGCATCTTTGATACGAACCACGTAGGTCGCTGTTGCATCGAGGCCTCGCGGCTTGATTGCACGTGCATCAACATCACCCATGGCACGGAAGACCATCAACACACTCTCCGATTGATCTGGTGTAACCGCTTGAATGGCATCCCAACCCCACCCTTTGCGTTGCACATTGTAACGAGGGGGAAGGACGTGAATGACTTTGGCGTCACGAATCAACGTACGATATGACTTATATTCGTCAATTGCGGCTTTTGCGTAGGTAAACTGCTGATTATCCCAATCGGTGATACGTTGCATCAAAATCAACGGTCCGCCGAAAATCGAACTGCGCAACGTGTACGGCGTTGGATCATCCTCCATATAGCGCACGCTATAGCGTGGCGAGAATGGGTACGACGCACCGTATGTGCCTTGGCGCGTGGCATAGGTAGCGATGTTGTCGACGGTGATACTCGTATGATAGAGACGTGCCATCTTGTAGGTCATCATCATGCCGCCGTCTTCACAGTTTTCGAAAACGACGTGCGGATACTTCTCGCGCAACGTGCCAATCACGACATCGATGCCGTATTGTGAGTTTGCGTAATTGCTATCACCCGGCGCATGGGTATGATCTGCGCGGGTACAGTACTTGACCATATCTTCGCCATCTTGGATGATGTAATCAATGCCTTCTTGTTCGATGAGTCGTGATACCTGCTCAATAATCCAATTGCGACACGGGTCGTTGCCGAAACAGAAGAACCCAGCAGCAAAATAGTCGTCGTAGGTTGACACCAACCACTCGGGATGTTGTTTGGCAATCGGCGCCTCAGGGGCACACTGGGCGATGGCGATATGCACACCAAAGCGCATCCCATAGCTCCGGGCGCGTTCGGCGAGCGACTTGAGACCACGGGGGAATTTGGTCTTATTGGGGTGCCAATCACCAATCATGTTGGCCCAACCCAAATCCATGACGACGACTTCGATACCCAACTCATGACAACGATCGATGACCTCGAGTTGCTGGGCTTCGTTGATTTCTTGACCATACTTCCAGGAGTTGTATTGCACCCAGGGGTAGCGATCGTCGGGGCGTGGTGGATGCACGTAACTTTCTGCAAACCGATGTGTTACAAAGGCAGACTCGTCCCAGTCGCCATGATAGCGACCAATGAAAATGGCAGGCACTTCAAAGCGTGCATCAGGCTTCAAGACATGATTCAACGAATCGATGCGACTTTGGACGTGTGTTGCATCGGGTGTTGCCCAACCGAAGACACGACTTTTGCCGTTGAATTCGATGCCAGCGACCAACCCAGGGCCTTGACTCGGTGGCATTTCGGGATCGTAGTCAAATGGGGGTGGTTTGAGGGCGAACCAGGCACAACTCGTAGCTGCATCGTAGTGAGAGGGATACGAACCCATGCGTATCTCAAGTGGTGTACGACCTGGCCAAATTTGACTCTGATGCTGTGAAAAAAAATCACTGCGATGTGGCCAACTAAACTGGTCGACATGGAACAGATACAGGGGTGCTTGAGGGATGACAAGATGCGCGATGGCGCACGCAGTCAGCGTGATTGGGGCATTCGAAGTATTGTAAAGTACGCCCCAAAAGCGCACAAATGGTCGATCAGGGTACGACTGCACATACTGGTTATACACCATCCCTGGCGCTGAAACAACGACTTCAGCTACCGATGAACCGTCGTGATGTCGTGTAACAGTTTGTGGATGGATGGATGTCCAACTGATTGGCACACCAGCAACAGAGAGCTCACCAAGGCGCCCATCACTGATATCGAGCCCGGCGTTTGTGCTGGTCAGTTGATATGAAATTTGGCCATCACGAAGCGTCAATCGCAGCGAAACAAGCGTATTTGAGAGATCTATGATGTTATCTGCCGGGGTACGCATCAGCATGAGCATTCCTTTCATTGAAAACAAATTGCAATAATGCCCACGGATAAATCGTATTCATCCGTGGGCAAACGAGACACATACTAGCCTTCGGAGAGCATTGCAGTGGCTTTCTCGTCGATTTCTTTACCGGCGTCGGCTACAGAAATCTTGTTGTTCCAGACCAAGTCCAACGTTGGTGAAATAACTTCACCGAGAATCTGTTGTACTTTGGCGCTGTAGACGTCACCAATGCGTGCACTTCCGATGGCAGCAGAGACATCCTTGAACCCGGCAGGCATGCCATCAAGGAATGCCGCTGAGTTGCGTGCGTCGGCACGGATTGGAATCCAGTCACGCGTCTCGGCCATCGTCTGCTGGTACTCAGTGGCGCACCAGATGGCCCATGCAGTTGCTGCATCCGTGTGCTTGCCATCCTTGGGGATAACCCAGCCACCGAACCAGTATGGCATGGCACGCTGGTCGCCCCACTTTGGCATGGGGGCCATGTCCCACTTGAACGGCAACTGCTGGTTGCTCGAGATCATCCAGGTACCACCGGGATACATTGCGACCTTGCCTGAACCGAAGATGCCGGCCGCTTGGCCGACCACGCTACGCGTCTCCGAATCGGGAGCCAACTTCGACACGTACATGACGTCTTGGATCCACTGAAGCCCGTTCTGGGCCTCTGGCGAGCTAAAGGTGAACTTGGTTGGCTCAACGACCTTATCGAAGTAACCGCCACCCTGTGCCCACGCCAACGATATTGAACCCCACCACACGGCCAAATCGCCGACGTCGAAGCCCCATTGAGTGACCTCATCGCCGTCAACCTTCTTCAACTTTTCGGCTATGACCAAGATGTCGTCCCAGGTTGTGTTGGCGTCTGGGTAGGCGACACCTGCGGCATCAAAGAGGTCCTTGTTGTAGAAGAGCGCCATGCTCTGGATATTTTCGGGGATGGCGTACATGTTGGCACCATCGAACTTCCATACGGCCAACTGCTCTTGTGGGTACAAATCAGGATTGGCGAAGTCGGCGACCGCATCAAGGTCGGCCTGCACATTCTTGACCAACCCCTGCTTGTAGTGACCGTACGCCTGGACGTCCCAGAAATAGGCATCAATCGGCTCTTTGGACGCGTACGCCAAGTCAACCTTTGGCCAGTACTGGTCCCATGGCAATAACTCCATCGAAACTTCGTACTTCCCAGCATACTTGGCATTGAAGAGATCAGCACGCTTCTTGAAGTTGTCATCAAGAACGGGCGAGTTACTCCAATACATGGCCTTGATTTTGGCAAGCTCAGTCGTTGCTGGTGCTTCTGCGGCTGGTTCTTCAGCAGCCGGAGCAGCGCCGCCACACGCAGCAAGCACACCAGCTGCAACTGCAGCCGAACCAAATGCCATCGTGCGCAAGAAACGGCGCCGTGACATCTGTTGCTCGTTGACTTCCTTACTCATTGCACACTCCTTCGTCAAGTGCAAACCATCTATGTACCAGAGCCTCAGCCCTTGATACCAGTCATAACAATCCCCCGCACAAAGTACCGCTGTGCCACAATAAATAGAACAATTGGCGGTACGATCGACATCGTGACTGCTGACATCAGCAGATGCATCTGTGGACCAATGCGTGGGGAACCTTGAAAATATGTCAACGCCACCGCGATTGTTCGTTTACTCTCATCACTTATGTAAATCAATGGAGTAAAGAAGTCGTTGTAGGTTGCGACAAATGTGAACACTGATATTGTGGCCAAAATAGACCCACTTAACGGCACCATGATAAACCACCAGATATGATACACCGTGGCACCATCCATCATGGCTGATTCTTCGAGTTCTTTGGGGATGGTGATATAAAACTGACGCATCAAAAAAACATAGAACGCATTCCCGAAAAACGCCGGCACTATCATCGGCAAGAATGTGTTCACCCAACCAATGCTATTAAACATCAAATAGGTAGGAACTAACGTGACTGCGCCCGGCAACATCATCGTCCCCAGCAAAATCATAAAAATAGTATCGCGCCCAGGTGCGCGTAAACGCGAAAATCCATATGCCGCAAACGATGAAGAAAACAACGTTCCAATCATGACAAAGAACACGATAATTGCAGTGTTCGACGCATGGACGCCATAATTCAAGCGCGTTACCGCAGTCACATAATTTTCCCACTGCGGCTCGACTGGGATCCACTGCGGCGGAGCAATGTACACGTCGCCAGCTTTTTTCAATGAGGTTGAAATCATCCAAAAAAACGGTATCAAGATGAAGAGCGCGCCGAATAACAGCACACTCATGGTGGCAAAACCGAGTAATCGCTCCTGCCCGGTACGCGTTCGAAACAATCGTGTAACTGCAGTCATCGCTACTTCCCCTGCCGCTCTGACTCATAAAATACCCATAGTGGTGACGACCGAAACACAAATAACGTGAGCACCATGACAATCAAAAACAATACCCACGCTAATGCAGCTGCATATCCAAAATTCAAAAACTGGAACGCATGACGATAAAGATACACAGAGATAAAGAGCGTTGCATTGTTCGGACCACCACCAGTGATGACGTATGCGTCGGTAAAGACCTGTAACGCGCCAATAATACCAAGTACAAGATTAAAAAAGGTCACATGCGATATCATTGGTAACGTGATGTACCGAAATTGCGCCCACTTACCTGCACCATCAATCTCAGCCGCCTCATTTATTTCTACGGGAATGCCTTGTAAACCGGCAAGAAAGATGAGCATGGTCCCACCAACACCCCACACGCTCGTAATGATAAGCGCGATAAGTGCGTAGTTCTCGTCGAGCAACCAGTTTGGTCCTTTGATACCGATATTGCGCAGTAATGTGTTGATTACACCATACTGCCCATTGAATATCCAGCGCCACAACATGGCAACACCTACCCCAGAAATCACGGTAGGTAAATAATAGATTGATCGCAACGTGTAGATACCACGCATCTTGCGGTTGAGCAATATCGCCAAAAACAACGCAATTGTCATCCCAAGTGGTACACTGACAATTGAGTATATTGCACTGACGCGCAACGACTGCCAGAATAAGCGCTCGCCGTACATTTTTACGTAGTTATCGACGCCGATCCATTTGGGGTCATTCAGGAGATTATAGTTTGTAAAGCTCAGAAACAACGAAACGATAATTGGCCCGAGTGTGAATACGAGGAGTCCGATGATGACCGGCGACATAAACACATATGCATTCACGGCTTCGCGCCGATCACGCCATCCTTTTTTGTTTGCCTTGGGTAGTGTCACCGATGCATTTGCCATAGATAACCTCTCTGTTATCCCTGTGTTGGGGTGATTCGCATCTTGTTCATATATGTGAATATAATTCACGAATCTTTACCACGAGTATATCAGTAGGTCTAAAAACTGTCAACTTAATCAGTTGAACGCTCACACAAGATGAGCACAGAACCAGGTTCAGATAAATCAGACACGAAGAGCCCTGCGTGTAAGTCAACCCCTGAGATGAGGAGTGTGCGGTTATCAGCGAGCCAGGTACAGTGGTATGTCGCTGTCGCATCGACATCATGCAAGGAGAAACGCCGTTGTGGCTTTGCGCCGGGAAGGCGAAAAAGTGCAATCAACATACGCTCAGCGCCAGGCATTACGTATTGGAATCCTGCATAGCGATCAAGCGTACCGTCACGCCGAGGTTGATTCGTCAATCGATGCATCGTCGCACATGCAACAAACTCTCGCACAATAGTCTGATAATCTGCGATGTGCTGGGCATATCGATCACGCACCCACGGCAATAATGTCGGCAATCCTTGCGAAAAACCGAACCGGCGCAACATGCCAATCCGGGTGTAGTAGTCGAGTTGCGCCGGCGTCAGAGTGCCACTTTGCGGATCGAACGTCTGCTCAGGGTGGTCAGCAAAACCCCATTCACAAAAACCCCAATGTAGACAGGCATCAGGTGCGAGCATTGTGGTTGCGCCCCAAAATAGTTGCAAACTGTGTTCTGGCCAATCAGGATCGCTCAAAAAGGCCATATGCGTGTGTCGGGCAATACCCAGGTCAATGCGCAATCCTCCGGACGAGCAGTTTTCAAGCACCACATGCGGATATTTGGTACGAATTGCCGTCAATAGTCGATAATAGCCATGATAATGACACGCTAAGCCGTCACCGGCACCGTGACCATGATCGGTGCGGTCGCAGCCTGCACCAGGATCTAAATTGAAGTCGAGTTTTATCCAGTCTGCACGATACTCAACAATTAATCGTTCGAGCGTTGCAAACGCCCATGCGTAACCTGCCTGACTGCCGAGGCACACGTAACCGGCTGGTGCCCCATGACGGGTAGCCACGATGTCAGGATGTTCACGCGCTGCTGCTGATTTTTTGCCGAGCGCTTCAATTTCACACCAAATGCCAAAAGCCATGCCTTTGGCATGCACGTAATCAGCCAATGCACGTATACCGGACGGGAAACGTTGGGTGTTCACGAGATGCCAATCACCGCGATAGTCGTACCAATGTGTCCCAGGCTCGGATGGTCCGAACCAACCAGCATCTAAGGTGCAGACCTCAATACCAAGCGCGTGTGCCGCATCAACATTTTGGCGAAATACGACTTCGTTGAGCGATTTGTCTTCGTAGGTCCACCAGTGGTTCCACTCCACGGGCATGGCATCAGCCAGAGGCGCACGAGGATACCAAAAACGACGTCCGATATCAGCATATTGTGTGGCAATAGCATCAATGTCTGAGTGATCGGCCATCACACAGACCACCACTGGTGCACAAAACTGCGCACCTGGCGTAAGATCACAGAAAAACGCCCAATCGTTCAGTCCCGCCGTCAAATCGATGTGGGTATCAGCACGCTGCTGAAGACGAATCGCCCAGTTCCCAGACCACGCCACAGAGACCGAGATGGCAGCACGCTGGTCACGCCACGCCGTCATGTAGGGATGCATGCCTTGCGATGAACGACCCGTGCGCACTTCAAATACGAGATCGCGTATTAAATGTTGCTGGAATGGTTCAAATTCACGCCCCCAACCACCCGTGTATCCCATGACTTCATATGAACCAGATGGCAGAGTTAATGCCAAAGAATCAACTCGCTGAATGCGGTGCGTTCTATTCGATACATTTGTGACTTCGACCCAACTCTCAATCAGATATGAATCTACATAGCTACACAGGTGATAGTCAATGTGAAGTTGTGTTGGTTGATGCGTGAAGTGCAAAATCACATGTCGTTGACCGGGGCGCGCAGCTCCTTCACTCACAGAGCGACACACCGTGTTCGGTGAATTCGCAGTAATTCGTTGACCGTCAATCTCAAGTGCGAATAAATCGCTTTCAACGGTGGCCCACATTACGTCGCCGTGGAGTAACGGCGATAATTGTAGGTGCGTACGCGCATCACAAGCCCAATGTAGACTGCCGGTCACTAATGACGTGCTAGCGCTTGCATTCATGTGAATACCTTTCGCATCTATGAAATACGCGTCACAATCGTACGTTTGAACAGCAAAATTGTCAATTACCCATGCTATAATCGCGGTACGCCACACAGTTCAGAGGAATGTCCGTCATGAAGATTGACGCAGTCGACTTTTTTTATCTTTCGATGCCCGAAGTGCTTGATATCGGCGACGGTAGTCAAGATGCACTGCTCGTGCGCATCCAAGCAGGTCCGTATGTCGGTTGGGGCGAATGTGAAGCCTCGCCACTTGTATCAATTGCTAGTTATGTCACGCCGATGTCACATAGCGCCTGTAAACCGGTACGCGACTCGGTGCTCGGTCAACAACTCAACGACCTAAGCGACATCGCCCGTATTGGTGCGCTTGTCCGTGCTAATAGCCTTGATCTGTTACAAGCCGAACACACGCTGTCGGGCATTGATATCGCCTTGTGGGACTTGATGGGCAAGCGCCTCAATACACCCGTTTATGAACTCCTCGGGTATCCAAAAGCGTTCGGCAAACTCCCGTATGCATCGCAGCTCTTCGGTGATACGCCTCAAGAGACCTTGCTCAAGGCGCAACGCGTGCGCCAGCAGGGATTCCGCGCCGCCAAATTTGGTTGGGGGCCATACGGTCTTGGGAGTGTAGCCGACGATGCCGCCCACATCTACGCGGCGCGCGAGGGACTCGGGCCTGACGGCGTCCTGCTGGTTGATGCCGGCACTGTCTGGCTCGACGATGTCACCAAAGCCATGCCACGCCTTGACGCGCTCAAGGCCTGCAACACTACCTGGCTCGAAGAGCCGTTCTTGTCTGGCGCACTCACCGCCTATCACCAACTGAGTCAGCAGGCCACACCCATCAAACTGGCAGGCGGCGAGGGCTGCCATACGTACCATATGGCGCAACATATGATCGACTACGCCGGCATCGGCTTTGTGCAGATTGACACCGGGCGTATCGGTGGGATTAGCATCGCCCACAAGGTAGCTCAATACGCCCATGCCCGCGGGGTCACCTATGTCAACCACACATTCACCTCGAATCTGGCCTTGAGTGCCTCGTTGCAACCATATGCAGGACTCAAGGATGACCT
>VGPG01000104.1 GCA_016875555.1 Chloroflexota bacterium
TATTTTTCAAAAAATACGAATACAACACACCCTGAATCAACAGATACGTAATAATAATGGCCATAAAGTCGAAATCACCATCTACCCACCACGCACCAGCCACTGCCACCACCAACATCACCACCGCCATCACCAACGCAAGTGGAATGGGAACCACACCAGCTGCAATCGGGCGATTGCGTTTGCGCGGATGCGCTCGGTCTTTCTCGACATCGACGACATCATTCAGCAAATAAATACTACTCGCTGCTGCGCAAAAGATAAAAAACCCCATAATCACAGTACCGATGGATGTAATATCGCGCCACAAATGCTCTTCCGAAAAGACCAACGCACCGAAAACAAATACGTTCTTGATCCATTGGTGCGGTCGCATTGTGCGTATCACGCCGCGGATGATTTTCATCAGCGATGGTGGTGGTGTGCTCATACCCACTGAGTCCTCTCTTTGTCTACATCTCCATTGTAATAGACAAATCTGCACCGTGATGCACATATCAGCAAAACACAGTAGTATTTAATCAGCATTTGATCTCTATTACAAAGGCTCATTATGTCACGTCTTCTGATTGCCACGAGCAACAACCACAAACTCGGCGAGTACGCCCAACTCCTCGCATTACCCCAATTAACCTTGATCTCGCTCCGCGATATCGGCGTGGCAGCAGATGCCCCCGAAGACGGCGAGACCTTTCACGCCAACTCTCGACAAAAAGCGCAATATTATACACAGAAAAGCGGGCTACCTACGCTTGCCGATGACTCCGGAATTGCGGTCGATGCCCTTAATGGTGCTCCTGGCGTGTATTCGGCACGCTACGGCACTGATGACCTCGACGATACAGGTCGACGACGACTCTTGCTCGCCAACGTTAACGCCTGTGGTGATGTACCGCGCACAGCACATTTTATGTGCGTCATTACGGTCGTATTCCCAGATGGTCGTGAATTCGTCAGCACAGGGCGCTGTGATGGAGTAATTGCAAATCAAGAAGCCGGTGAAGGTGGATTTGGCTACGATCCGATTTTCTTTTTGCCAGAACGTGGTTGCACCATCGCTCAACTCAGCGCCGCCCAAAAGAACGAAATCAGCCATCGTAGTCAAGCAGTACAAGGCATCAAAGCAATACTCCAGCGACTCTTTATGACGATATGACCCAAAAGGCTCATGTCATACATGACATGAGCCTTTACAGAGTGCTGTTTGAACCTAGATAGCACGAATATTAACTGCCGAAGTTTTACCTTTCCTTGGGTCACGCTCTAGCTCAAAAGAAACTCGCTGGCCTTCATGCAAATTACCCATACCAGCACGTTCCACTGCTGAAATATGTACAAACACGTCCTCTGACTTGTCATCAGGAGTAATGAAGCCGTACCCCTTCGTACTGTTAAACCACTTGACTGTCCCTGTCATGTTCATCCCTTTACATTTGGCATCTGTGCGTCGACAACGTTCGTAATACACTACGTTGGTAGCAATTTTCGATATACGCACAGTCAACTCTATAATACACATTCATTCGTGTTTTGCATAGGATGACGCATCATCTCGTCTTCTCTCGCCAAACTGCGTCATCCTATTACGACACAAAGACACACACATACACAAGTCTCATCGCTCATTAGCGTATACTTAATACCGTCGCAGTCGCAATCACAAACGACAACACACAAGCCTCAACAATAAGCAACGCTCCGTATCTTATTACGATGATGAGTCATACTAAAAATTTTGACATGGATTGACTCACACAAATCAGCACATAACAGATACTGGCATCATGTGCCCGAGATTCCACCGTACCGGCATGATTTAGTTGGCTTTATCAACCTCAAGATAAAACCGCAGCGGGTAGTTGTAGGCACGCGCAAGCTCGTGGGCTCGCGTGACTTTATCGGTTGCCTCTTGAAACGGCAGAATCGTGACTAATGCCTCGCCGTGATGATGTGCAATTAACATCACATCGATGGCCTGTTGCATACCGAGCGCAAAAATACCCGTCAGCACCATCACCACAAAATCCATCGGCGTCACATCGTCGTTTTCGATGATGACTCGATATGGTCGATCGAGCTCCGTCTGATCGACCACCACAAATGTTGTTTGCGGGATTACGACGGTATCGGTGGCGTTACTCATGCCGGGTGAACGACCTCAACCCCGTGCGGGCCTGCCACAAAAGCGGCAGTCGCCATGTGCAAAAACAAACCGGTTTCAACCACGCCTGGAATGGCCAAAATTGCCTGATTCAGCGCATCGGGATCGCTTATTCCATCGAAAAATGCATCGAGAATGACATGTCCTTCATCGGTGATTACGGTCGCACCATCACGCTGTCGCAACACCGGCTTTGCACCAAGCGCCTGCAAGTGTCGCATGCACAATGGCCGCGCAAAATCGACGATTTCGACCGGCACTGGCGTCACCACACCGAGCGTCTTGACCATTTTGGAGCTATCACCAAAGACAAAGAACTGCGCAGCCGAACGTGCAACAATCTTCTCACGCAGTAACGCTCCACCCAACCCCTTAATCAAACCAAGATGCGGGTCTATTTCGTCAGCACCATCAAATGCGGCCACCAACTCCGGGTGCGTGTGTAAATCGGTGAGTGGCACTCCCTCACGCCGTGCTTGCGCAGCCGTGCGCTCCGACGTGGGCACGCCCATGATGTTGTGCAACGAGCCAGTGCGTAGTCGTTCACCTAGGGCCGTCACAAAATACGTCGCCGTTGACCCGGTACCAAGCCCGATGACGGTATTTGATTCAACCAAGGCAGCGGCGTATTCGCCGACCAGCTGTTTGTAGCGCTCGCGCTCGTCCATCTGACACCCCTTTGTGCAACGTTTCATATGTTCATTATAACGACATGCGTGCTAAGAGTACACCAACATCATCGGCAACAACCGTCGGCTGCTGGCCATTCCATGCCGCCAAAATGGCAGGTGTGGTCGCCCCCGTCATGACCAAACCCGTTTGCATGCCTGTATGACCCATACCGATATCCGTCTCGAGTCGGTCACCAACCATCATGATTTGGTCGAGTGGCAGCGCCAAGCGACGAGCAGCAGCATCTGCTGCGATTGCAGATGGTTTGCCAGCCGTAAACGCCAACTTGGTATCCGTACAGGCTTCGATGGCCGCAATGATGGCCGCCGCATCAGGCTGCCCACCTCCAGGCACAGGACAAAACTTATCCGGATTGGTGGCAATCAAGATGGCACCAGCCCGCACCGCATCAAATGCAATCTGAAGCTTGGGGTAGGAGAACGTTCGATCAAATGATGCAAGGACATAGTCGATTTCGTGAGGTGTATCAGATAGTAAAATCCTTGCGTTATGCAGCATGCTGATTAGGGCAGGTTCCGCAATTGGATAGAC
Organism: Chloroflexota bacterium; assembly: GCA_016875555.1. GTDB lineage: Bacteria > Chloroflexota > Chloroflexia > Chloroflexales > Roseiflexaceae > UBA965. The sequence goes on from VGPG01000104.1 coordinate 3,386, forward strand.
CCGAGGTGACGTCGGTTGCGCGACCAACCACTCCACCATCACGACCGCCGACGTCAACACATCGTTGGGGGTGACTGATATACCCATTGCCGATAACTTTGTGACATATTCTTCGGGTGTTTTGGTAGGGTTATTTGAAAGAAACAAGACTGGAATACCATGCGCACGCACCCGTTGTATGGCCGACACAACACCTTGAATGGGCGTATCACTTAAATACACGGTACCGTCAAGATCAAACACAAACGCTTTTGGAACGCGCATATCGTTGCCTATCCATCAGACTGGTGAATCATGTCACAGACGTACTGAGCGATAAAAATCACCAAGAATGCAGACACTGTCTACATTCTTGGTGCATATCCTGATGCAGACGTTACTCTTGTTCGACGTTAACGTTCTCAGCTTGAGGCCCCTTAGATCCATCAACAACTTCAAACGTCACCGTGTGGACCTCGAACAAGGTACGACGACCTGTCCCGTTTATTGAGCGAAAGTGCACGAACAAGTCTGGGCCCTGCTCTTGTGCAATAAACCCATAACCCTTGCTATCATTGAACCACTTCACCACACCCACTGCACGCTCGGACATCTGAACACTCCTGACACAATAACAATGTTGCTTCCGTAAGTATTCTACCCGATATCGCGCACTTTAGGCGGAAACACCGACTGCACCAAGCATGTCATCCACGGCGCACCGCGTTTCATCTGCAGAAAGAGGCTCAAGAAAGCGTACCGATGTCCCCGAATCATCTTCATATGTGGCACCATAATCGTGTAAATCAGTGCTTATGCGCATCATCACTGTCCGAAAACGCCCATTCCCACGGAGCATCCAAATCGTCAGTGGATCATTGAACTCAAATTCGCGGGCGTGTGCTAGACCGTAGCGCTCAAGAAATGCACGCATCAATGACACCACAAATGAACCCACCGCATCTGATGCAGTTAGTCCACATACTACAGGGTACGCAATCGTCACTGATGCGGTTACATCCCAACTTACCACCGTAATCGGCAGACCTGATGAGAGGATTTCAGCAAATGCTGTTGCGTCGCAGTAACAATTGAACTCTGCACACTGCTGACCTGTAGCATTCACTGGCCCCGAATTGCCGGGTGTATGGATCGCCGTCGCCATGACGATAATTTCACCGATAACCGAATGAGCGCGTGCGCCGAGTTGTCGCAGAATACGCGCGAGGTTCGTGCATGGCCCGGTCACCACATAGCGAATCGGTGGCACAGATGAGCCACAAAGATGCATCAGCGTAGCAGCCAAGTCGTCATGTCCGGGTCGGTGTACGACAACATCATGCGCGGGTGGGAGCGTTACATCGCAAAGCCCGTTTGCACCGACAAAATCGCCGGCACCTGCGTGAGCCTCAGGATGTGGATGTGGCACCAAAGGCGTCGCACTACCACGAATGACCGGCACATGCGTGGCACCTGCCAACTGTAGAATAGCAGCCGTATTGGCAGTTGCGTGATCTAACGACGTATTTCCATAGCTAGTGACGATGGCAGCTAACGGTAGTTTATACGCACATGCAAGCAGAATGGCAAGTGCATCATCCTCACCAGTATCTACATCAAGTACACACGGTAGTTGCACCATGAACTCACCCCGAACGCAAGCATCTGCGACACACACTCTCACCGCCCTGGCAGCGATGCAAGTGTATTCATGATTTCTATGAGCAGTTTAAAACTATTGGTCATCTGGCCAGAATCGCCCAAATTGATGATGATATGCAAATCTTGCTGAGGCAGTGAAAACATGTGCGTCGACAAAATTCCAATGTGACCAGTCAGGCGCGGGAGTCCACGCAACAAAAAGAAAAACTCTTCAAAACGTGTCTCCATCATGCCCATGCCATACCACAACCCGCCACGGAATTTATGCTTAAAGTTAGTCATTTGACGTACTGTTGCATATGTGAGTAACTTTTCGTTAAACAACGCACGCTGAAAGCGCATCAAGTCATGTGGGGTTGACACGATACCACCACCTGCCCAGTCACAACTCACACTCTGAAAGCGACTGACGTCGACATCGTGTAAGTACATGGGCAAAATGGATGGCGTTGGCTGTTCCTTCGGCTGACTATAAAATGCGAGGTAGCTCTGATCCATGCCTAGTGGTTCAAAGATTTCATCGTGTAGCTGACTGTTAAACGAATGCTCTGTCACGTGCTGCACAATTAACCCAAGCAGAATGTACCCAGTATCTGAATAGTGAAAACGCTCGCTTGGCTTGGCAACAGCATGCTGGAACTGACGCGTGATATCGAGCAAACTACTCGGCGTCCATAACTTTTCTGGGTGATGTACCACATGCTGTTGAAAGGTGTATCCCGGTTGTATGGATGCCGTGAAGTAATCAGCCACACCTGACGTGTGACTCAACAAATGCCCCACTGTGACTTGTTTGGCGTAATCGACACCCCGATACACAAACAAATCCTTCAGCGTCTCAGCATCTAAAATATCGGCTATCGACTGACCCATGCGGATTGCACCACGCTCAATCAAGCGCAGCACTAGTACGGCGGTAAAGACCTTGCCAATGCTGGCAATGTGGAACGGTTGTGTTGGACTGCTATAGGGCGAGTTGTAGTCAATCCCCACCCGGGGCGCACTGACATGCACCTGGATGGGCGATTGATTACGTCGCTTGCGTGCAAGCGTATTGATGTAATCGTTTAATTTGCTCTCGAAGTATTGCGCATTTCTACTGTTGTGTAGGGTCATGGATGACCTCTCCATTCGATGAATTGCGGTCGTGAATACCCTCGAATATAGAGTTATGTAAATTCAGGGAAACAGCAGACTACGCACTACGCCAGCTAACACCAGACCAAGCAATCCGATTGGCATCCACAGCGCTACCGACTGATCACGCCACCACTGTCTGGCTACTACTGCCATAATACCACTAATTACAGCGATTGTGAGCGTACCATACGCATAGACAAGCTGAATAGTGAGTGCGGTAGGAAACGCAATTCCCGACGTATGCACCCATGTCTCTAGCAAATAACGACCAAACCACAACACGATAACGCTTGCGGCAAGCACGACAGCTCCACGACCAATGTGCGTTTGTGGCATACATTCCTGCCAATCACTCGTCTCGAACGTTATCGACGGCCATCCAACACGGTGTCAAGGAATTCGTAACGCATTTGATGCCGATCATCCTCCATACCCGAAACCGCGGCGATACGCATGAAGCGACGATGTGTCACATCCAATGGTTCCCACGCAGGCACATCCGCACCATTGGGCGTCGCATGCTGCACAAATTGCACGTACACACGCTTCATGGTGTGTGAAATTGCATCATCAAGTGCACTCCACGCATACACCGTGTTCGTCGCCAAATTCCCCATAAAGTACTCAATATCTGCTGAGTGTACTGCACCCTTGACGGTCAGTTGTGGCGCAGATTTAGCTTCATCACCACGAATGACACCACCTGCCAAGCCACTGACCGCATCACCCATCTCCGATCGCATTGGCGGACGCGGATGCGCATACAAATAGCGATACACTGGCTGATTACTCGTACGCGCATGCATATCTGCCCACTTCCACGTGCTATAGCCGATGAACATATCACTCGACAAATCAGTGGCCACATCAACCACCTCTGCATCGGATGTGACTGCGTAGTGCTGCAACACCTGATCCGCCACCGGGCCAAACTGCTGACGCACCATCAGCTCAAAATTGGCCATCGTCGGTGCGTGTTGTTGGAGCAAGAACATGTGCGGCACTTCGGTCGAGTTCCATCCTACCAACAACGGCACCTGCGCTTGTGCGCCACGTGCAAAAATATCAGCAGGGTTGTCAGGCAAAAAATATCCATCAATGACGCCCGTAAACTCCTGTGGCGAGCGCCCACCGAGTGCCTCGAGGAGTTGCGGAGCCGGCAAGATGCGCAGCGCCGCCAACGTCGGTGCACTGATACTTGTGGCCATCTCGACGCCAATCCGCTCGGCATCGGCCAGCGGGATAGCCGGCAACGCGCCCATTATCGAACCACTTGAGCCGATGGCACCAGCAATCAACCCCTTGGCCAAGGGCGACGCCATCTGGGCACTGACCGAGATAGATCCGGCCGACTCACCAGCAATCGTGACGCGCGCCGGATCGCCTCCGAACGACGCAATGTTGGCCTGCACCCACTGTAACGCCGCCAACTGATCGAGGTAGCCGTAGTTGCCAGATGCGTGGTACGGCGCTTCTGCAGAGAGATCAGGATGCGCAAAAAAGCCAAACACGTTCAAACGATAATTCACCGTAATCGAGATAATCTCTTGCCGCGCCAGTTGTGCGCCATCATAGCGTGGCTCTGACCCATCACCAGCCACATTACCGCCCCCATAGAAGTACACAAGCACGGGGAGTGGGGTGTCTGTCGTGACTGGTGCCCAAACGTTCAGATAGAGACAATCCTCACTCATACCAGATGCGCGAAAATTCATGTCGCCGAAAATCGGCAACTGCATGGCGCGTGCACCAAATTCTGTGGCAGAGCGCACACCCGTCCACGGTACCACCGGCTGCGGCGCTTTCCAGCGCAAATCGCCAACCGGTGGCGCCGCAAACGGAATCCCCTTGTACCAACGAACACCTAGCTCATGATCGATGTATCCCTCAATCAATCCACCAGTGACTGTAACCCGCATGATCGTGCTCCCCCTATTCAACGGCACCTGCCAAATACTGCGCATCAGAGACGTGTTCCAACCACTCAACGGCACGCCCATCAAACGCTTCGTGTACGGCGATGTGTGTCATGCCGGTCGTGGCCGTCGCACCGTGCCAATGCTTCTCGCCCGGCGCAAACGTAATGACATCACCCGGTCGCACGGTGCAAATCCCCTCACCCTCACGTTGTGCCCAGCCACAGCCAGCCGTAACAATCAGCGTTTGCCCGAAGGGATGTGTATGCCAGGCCGTGCGCGCACCCGGTGCAAACGTCACACATACCCCACTGGTCCGCTGTGGCGCTTGGCCCTCAAATAACGAGTCCAACTGCACGTGCCCGGTGAACCATGCTGCTGGCCCTACCGTGGATGCACGACTACCGACACGTTGGATGTGCATGGACGTCTCCTTATCAGTCATTCGGGCGCGGCGAGCTGGTGCGCCCATGCGGCCGCGATTTTTGAGCTGACCACAAAATAAACAGACCACTGGCAATGGTCAGGGCGGCACCGGCCCATGTAGCAAGCGTGGGCAGCTCGCGCCATAATGCAAAGCCCCACATCACGCTAATCGGCAACGACATATACTCGAACGGCGCAATCACCGAGGCAGCCGTCTCGCTATAGGCACGCGCCGCTACATACATGCCGGCCGCCCAAATCACACCAAGTCCCGACATTACCAGCGCATCGGTCAGTGACGGCATACTCCATGGATGTAACAAAAACGCCACACTTGGGTGTGCATCCGGGATGTCACCAATCAGCCAAATAATGGGCAGTAGAATCACCGTCACGACCACATACACCAGCGAGCTGTAATACGACATAGTTGCACTGCTGTCAGTGGTCTGCAACTGGCGCGTCAACATGATGGCTAACGCATAAAACAGCACCGACGCCACCGTGAACAGCGAGCCCCAGTTAAATGCATCAACGCCGGGACGAACGACCAATAACACACCACTAAAACCGACAAGTAGTGCGATCCAACGCGGTAAACCGACCTTTTCACTGAGGAGCCAGACCGACAGCATGGTGATAATCAGCGGCGCCGAAAAACGAATCACCGCAATGTCGGCCAAAGGTAACGCAGCAAGCCCCATAAAGTGTGTGGTGTAGGAGAGAAAGTAGAACAACCCGCGCACATACTCGCGCCGATGTTGCTGCGTCTGCGGCAGACCTCGCCCGCCCTCCATACGGAACAGGACGAGTGTGAGTGGAATCGCCACCAAACTCCGA
>VGPG01000105.1 GCA_016875555.1 Chloroflexota bacterium
ACCCAGTTGGTTGAAGAGCCGATTTTGCCGGGGAAGAGGAGTTTGAAGTACATGTACTCAGTCGGCTCAAGATCGGAGTCAACCGTATATGTGATAGGGATAGTCAATCCGCCAATGTTATTGGCAGGCACGACACCGCCGTCATAGTCGCCGGCAGGGACGGTGATGAGCCAGTTATTCGAGCCGGACGTATGGACGACGGTGGCTGAGCCGTACGCACCGGCATCGACCGTGCCGAGTGCGAAGTCGGTATCGGGTGTGGAATCACCCTCGGCCATCTGGAGCATGATTTTGGTGTTGGCAGCAACACGGCCGTTGATGCGAATATTTATCGATGGTGGTGAGGATGTTTCGTTGCCGCCGGTATCGCGCGAGGTGCCGAAGTCGATAATAGGGCTTAGACCTACTTCGATGCCGTCAAGGATGTTTCCAGCGGTGTCAGACGTTCCGACAATAGCAGCGAAGCCCAGGTTGCGCACGCCGCTCCAGCCTGAGGCGGGAAGGGTATGTGTGCCGCTGTACTGACCCCAAAACCCAACGTCGCTGGATGACGCGCCTGTGGTTCCTGATGGGGTAGTGTAGTTCACAGAATTGTATGAGAATCCAGTATGCGCTACAGCCGAGGTAGCCTTTCCAGAATCAGTGGTGGTTTTCGCATACATGATCGGCCGGTAGTAACTGTCATTAGGCAATGATGTTTTGCCCGCTAACGAAGGTAGGCCGGATGGAATGCCGAACGAAAACTCCATGATGTCGAATCGGCTGCCGTCGAGCGCCTTGTGTCTGAATGTGAATGCAATCACGTCACTATTTGACACACAAATTTGTTGGTAGATGAACGTTTTTACGTGTGCATTTAACTCTGCGAATTTGGTTCCATGGAAAGCCGTATTGCCATTCCCTATACCATTGCGTTGTACTTCAATTACACGTGCATTGGAATCGTTACCAGGGGAGGCGCAGTTTGTTTCTGTGTACTCGGGATGGGCAGTCTTCCAACCTTGCATTTTTGTTTCATTGATGTACGCCCATCCTTCTGGAAGAGTGTAGCAGGCAAATTGCGAATCCTCAAACGAGGTATTTGCGTATGAACGAAGACCTTGTGTGCCATTGCCCACTGGGTTGCTCGTGGTCGGTATGGAGTTCACGCCATCAGCCCGCCGGCGCAGATCAGCTTCACTCAATGGGTATAACTGAGTTGAATCTGAAGGTCGAGCGATAATCGATTCTTCGGCTGAAACATTTTGCACTGATGGTTGCACATGTACTGGAATCATAGCAAGTATGAATGCAATCAATAATGGCACCTGTAGTGTTCGCATACGCATCTTATCCATTATCACTACTCCTCATTTTAATGTGTTGAAAACTCGGTTGGACGCGCGATGATTGAATCTTCAGCAGCCATCGAAGCTCCAGCTGGATTGATATGTGCAGGGATTAGCGCAAATAACATTGCGGTGATGATTGCGAATTGTAATAGTGTGTGTTTCATTCGTCTCTACTTTCGCGATTCAGTATGATACTACTTAGTTACTTCTTCGCGTTGGGCGAGGGGTGAACGTTGGTGGTGCGGGCGTGAACGTTGGCAACGCTGGAGAAGGCGTTATTACCCCGGTGCTTGTCGCAGTGCGTGAGACGCGTGCGCCGTGCATCGAACTACCAGTGGTCAAGATCGAGCCGTCAACATACGCGACTACTGCATTTACGAACCCTGCACGGGCCATCAACACATCAGATCGTTTACGCTTGACATCAAGTTGGCCGAATTGATTTATTCCCCAGCCGTATACTTGTCCTTTGTTATCAACGGCAATCGAGAATTGACGCCCCGCACTAATGGCGACAATGTTCTTGAGATTCTGGTGACCTCTACACTGGCCGACGTTCTGTCTAGTGTCTATATTTTCTAGCCAACACACCACAGTTCCGTCGTTTTTTAGTGCCAGCGAATGGTCGAATCCTGCACTGATGGCCGTGATGTTGCGCAACAAAGACGCAAATCGAGGTTGTGCAATAGATTGTTTGCCCCACGCCACTACATTCCCGTTATTTAACACAGCAAGAGAATGCTGGCTACCTGCACTGACAGCTTTGACATTAGAGAGATTCGCAGGGACTGTCGCTTGCTTCTCGTTGTTGCGTCCCCAACCAATGACTTGACCATTATTTCGAATGGCTAACACATGGCCAGAGAATGCAGAAATTGTCTTGACATTTGAGTATGCTGCAGTTGGAATATTCAACTGACCAAAGTCGTTTGCGCCCCACCCGACAACTGCTCCTGTGTCAAGCAATGCAATTGCCCAATTTGAGCCTGTTTCGACTTCGCGGACGCTCTTGCCAACGATAAGTTCGGGAAGCAACGTCTGATTATCGCGATTAAATCCCCAAGTCGCTATATTGCCGTTCGTTGTAATGCCCAGTACAAACAACTGGCCGACGGCGATGTCAATCATTGCCAATGGATTTGCGGTAGATGTTGCGGTAGGCGTAAGTGTTCGTGATGGCGTGAACGTGTTCGTTGGTGTTCGTGTGTTTGTTGGAGTACGAGTCTCTGACGGTGTCTTACTTGGTGTAAATGTGTTAGTAGGTGATCGCGTATTTGACGGAGTAAGGGTATTTGTCGGCGAGAGTGTTGGACTTGGTGTACGTGTAAACGTGGGTGAGGCGTACGTGAATGTGATTGAACTGCTCGTAATGGTATTGGTGATGCCGGTCAAATTAATTGCGTTTGTATTAGTGGTCGTGTAGGTGGTTGCAGTGGTGCTACCTACATCAACTTCAAGCAAACAACTACTTAGTTTGGTAATGGAAATGTTTGATACGTTAATCGTTCCGCCCGTTGCTGTCGCAGTTCCGTTACAATTCGTGTACACAGCACCTGCAGTCAACCCAGCAGGTAATACAAAGTCAAATCCCACACCGGTTTCATCTGTAATTAAATTATTGATGATTGCAAGATTGATGCGACCGAGTGATGGTACAATACTGTTTGCCCAGATAGCTTCAAGTTTTACTGCTTGATCGGTCACATACGTAACATTATCAACTTCATAGGTGCCAGGAGTTGACCCAATGATTTGTTGAATCATTAAGCCAGTGTCGAGCGGATCACCATTCGAAGGTACTACTTCTGCACCATATCCAATAAATGTTCCTGCATTTACTTCGTTGTAGCTGTAGTAGTAGCGTTCAGAAACCGCTCCGTCGAAGATGGCCATATTCGTATCTGAGTAGACTTCACGCATACCAAGTGCATACCCGCAGTTGTAACAAGTTCTGTCAATACTCTGAACGTTACGCACGGGCGCATCGAAATAGGCTGCGTGACCAGCATCAGATTCGTAAGGTGCTGTATCGCCACCCTTATAAAACACGACATTTGCGGTGTTCCCAGTTGGGATGATGATTTGATATTCGTCGGTGTATGAAGTATCCGGATGTACGTATGTAATCGTGCGTTTGACCGTGTACAGGCGACCATCGACAGTAACAGTGTACGTCATCAATGCACTTCCGTTACCCGTGGTGCTACCACCTGATATGCTTGCGGTGCCTGTTAAGGCTGATATTGTCAGGTTATCGAATTTGTTCGCTTCGCTCAGTTCAAGCGATGCATTCGATCCATTGAACGACGTGTACAATACACCGCCGATGCTCAAATGAAATCCAAAGTCACCATTCGAGTAGTAGAAGTTTTTGTTGCGGTACACCAGTTGTTCACCGGAGTTGGCAACGTTGAATGTGAGCTTCATTCCATCAGTGCCACCTGCAACAACACCGCCGCCGCCGTTGATAGTGAGCATTGCTGTGCTACTTGGTGCTGCAGCGTGAGCAGGATTGATGGAGTACATTGCAGTCACTATCAACGTGATGATAACCACAATATTCGTGATTCTCGGTACACTCACGGGGACCTCCTATATGAACATGTCACTTTACGTCTCAATTACATAAATATCATATTACATTCATTTTGAAATGTCAATTCGTTAAAAATATATAAATGTATGTGATTTAAGTTTAATCTATGTACCTTTCCTTATTATAAATGAAAAATCAGGAACTAATGTATTTACATTTATACAATTGTTGCAATAAAATATATAATTGCGTAAATAATATAAATATAAAATACAAATTAATAAAAATTCTGTACAGATTCTGAACTTTGCACTGGTAACTTACACCGATACTGGATATGTCTCATAAATCGTCTACCGTTTGACATGAATGCCGAGTATTGAGACGGTTGAAATGACAGTTAGTCATTAGAATCATGTATCATATTGGTAAACGTCGTTGATCATCGTGTGGATGAAGTCGCGAAATGCCCGGAGTTGATGCTATCAATCCTCAGTAGCGTGAGAGATGCAGATCTGTTTTTGATTACATCTTATAAGATGTGGTTGTTGCTTGACAACCAGACGTGTATTTTTCTCAATAACCGTGCATCATGCCAAGTTTGCATATCGCAACCGTCACATCGCATGAATAATTGTTGTTTCTTCATGAATTAAATGGTAAGGAAGATTAACTATGTCACATGAACTCCAAGAACTCAAAACTCATCTTGCGGAACTTTCGGACATCAATGCCATTGCAGCGTTGTTGGGGTGGGATCAATCAAGTATCATGCCGGCTGGAGCTGGCGAAGGTCGTGGTCGGCAGATTGCCTATATCTCACGCTTGAGTCACGAAAAGTTTACATCGCCCACCATAGGGCGTCTCCTAGATACGTTACAAAAGCAAGCTGAATCGTGGAATCCGGACAGCGTAGATGCAGCACTAGTGCGAATAACCGCTAAAGATTATGCGCAAGCGACACGCGTACCGGTCGAGTTTGTGAGTGCGTTTAGTGAGCATACGAATCACAGCTATATGACGTGGGCAGCTGCGCGGCCCGCAAATGACTTTCGTAGTGTGGTACCTGTGCTCGAAAAAACTGTTGAATTGAGTCGTCAACTTTCACGATATCAAGGAGAAGGTGCGCATATTGCAGACGCATTGATTGACGTATCTGATAGTGGAATGACGGTTGCCACGCTGCGTCCGTTGTTTACCACGTTACGCGAAAGCCTAGTACCACTCGTTGAGCGCATTGTTGCACACGCTCCTATCGATGATTCTGCGTTGCGAGGGCCGTTCCCTATACAGGCACAGCTAGATTATGCGGCGAAACTTGCTGAACGACTTGGATACGACATGAATCGAGGGCGACTCGATACTGCACCGCATCCGTTTTGTGCGCCACTCCACTACGGCGATGTGCGAATCACAACCCGCGCACGTGTAGATGATTTAGGGGATTCGCTGTTTAGCGTAATTCACGAAGTTGGGCATGCCATGTATGAACAAGGCGTGGCCAAAGAGCTCGAGGGTACACCGCTTGCGGCTGGGACATCGAGTGGTGTACATGAGAGTCAATCACGCCTGTGGGAGAATATCGTAGGACGGTCGAAATCGTTTTGGCAACATTACTATCCAGAGCTTCAGGCCACATTCCCAGCACAACTGGGGCATGTATCAGTCGAAACGTTTTATCGTGCCATAAACAAGGTGTCGCGTTCTCTGATACGCACGGATGCTGATGAAGTAACCTACAATTTGCACGTCATCGTGCGATTTGAACTCGAACTCGAACTGCTTGAAGGGACCCTCGCGGTGAAGGATCTCGCCGAGGTATGGCAAGAGCGGTATCAACAGGCGCTTGGCATCGCACCTACTGACGACAAAGATGGTGTCCTACAAGATATCCACTGGTATGCAGGCACGGTGGGTGGTGCGTTCCAAGGGTATACGATTGGCAATATCATGAGCGCACAAATTTACGAGGCTGCGTTGGCGAAGGATGCGTCGATCGCACCTGCCATAGCACGTGGTGACTACAAACCATTGCTGACTTGGCTGCAAACACACTTATACGCGACGGGACGTCGTTATGATGCACCAACCACATTCAAGCGCGTCACTGGTCAAGAGTTATCCATCGAGCCTTATTTTCGCTATCTCAACTCCAAATACGCTGAACTCTATTCGTTGTAGTTGGCACACGTACACCACCAGCAGTCGATGCTGGTGGTGTTTTGCTTGGAACAAATGTATTACGGTGTGCGTCTTGTGTGTGTACGATGAGAGGAGAGGTGTATGAGTAAAGCAACTATCGTGTTGTTGTTCGTGGTGACGATGGTCGCCGCAGTTGTTGGTGCGGTTATCCCAAATTTGTTCGTTCGACCGGTTTCGTCGGTGTCAACGGTTGCAGGTGCGGCTACGACGCGCCAAATCGCGGTCAGCGCTAATGGATCGGTGTATGCAGCCCCCGATCAGGCTATCGTGCAGCTTGGTGTGTCAACACAGTCTGCAACGGCGGCTGAAGCACTCAAACAAAATAGTGCTGATACTACGGCTGTTATTGATGCAATCAAGAAGTTGGGTGTTGACGCAAAAGACATTAGCACCAGCAATTTTAACGTGTATCCGACGTATGACTCTTCTGGGACAAAGATCAACGGATATCAGGTCAACAATTCCGTCACAGTTAAGATTCGTGATATCTCAATGTCCGGCGATTTGCTTGACCAAGTAGTCACTGCCGGGGCTAACAACATTGGTGGATTAAGTTTTGGGATTGAGGATATCTCCACTTTACAGGTTGAAGCACGTGCAAAGGCCATCGTGGAAGCGCGTTCCAAAGCCGAAGCCATGGCCACTGCTGCAGGGGTCACTTTAGGCGATTTGATCTCGATTAGTGAGTCAGTGAATTATCAACCGGAGATGCCCTATGCACGTGGCATGATGGCTGATGCAGCCATGTCAGTGCCGATTGAACAAGGTCAACAAGAGGTAAGTGTTTCGGTCTCGCTGATTTTTGAGATTCGTTAGCACCTTAATCTGTGAAAGCGACAAGCGATGTATCGCTTGTCGCTTTTTTGTCCAAAAAAAACAATTCGGGTAACATATATCGTCAGATGCATACAGAACGAGGTTGCCGTGTTTGTACCAGAGGATCATTCACATCGTCGTTATAATCCACTCCTTGATGAGTGGGTGCTCGTTTCGCCACACCGCACCAAACGACCGTGGCAGGGTCAAGTTGAGACGACGCCAGACGAACAGCGACTCTCGTTTGATCCTGGGTGTTACTTGTGTCCGGGCAACGCACGTGTGGGTGGCGTTGTGAATCCGTCGTACACCGATACGTTTGTGTTCACCAATGATTTTGCAGCGCTTCAACATGACGCACCTGCTGGAGGTTCGCATGATGGTCTGTTGCGTGCCGAGAGTGAACGTGGCATCTGTAAGGTAATCTGCTTTAGTCCACGGCATGACCTCACGCTCGGTGAAATGACGCAAGCAGATATTGCTCGTGTTGTGCGTATCTGGCAAGCGGAGTTTTATGCATTGGGCACGCACCCCGATATCGGATATGTACAAATATTCGAAAATCGTGGTGCCATGATGGGTTCAAGTAATCCGCACCCACACGGTCAAATATGGTCGACACAGCATGTGCCTAATCTTGTGCAACGTGAGGATGCACAGCAACATGCGTATTTTGGTGCGCATGGTCAAACACTTCTGTCAGCGTATCTACACCAAGAGTTGGCTAGCGGCGAACGCATCGTGTGTCAAAATGATTCATTTGTGGCACTTGTTCCGTTTTGGGCGGTATGGCCATTCGAGACGATGATTCTGCCGATCCGTCCACAAGCAATGATTACCGAGATGACACTCAAAGAAGTCGACGATTTGGCAGATATGCTGAAGCGAACCGTCACGCGCTACGACAACCTGTTTCGCACACTCTTTCCCTATTCATTGGGTATCCATCAAGCTCCTGTCAAACAATCGATGAGTGAACATTGGCACTGGCATATTCACATCGTGCCTCCCTTGTTGCGTTCTGCGACGGTGCGCAAATTTATGGTAGGGTATGAACTTCTTGCGGAGCCACAGCGTGATATAACCCCTGAACAAGCGGCGAAGCGCTTGCGCGATGCATCCGAAGTGCATTATCGGATGGAGGCCTAACATGCAATCAATGTGGCTGGATGCTACTACCGTAGATGCATATCACGAGTCACTCTGCGCATTACTCTGCGATGCTGTGGAACATGGAGCTAGTATAGGCTTCATGTTGCCGATAAATCATGCCGAAGTCGCAGCGTATTGGCAGGATGTTGCGCAGGCAGTCCGTCAGCAGAAGAAGCATGTGCTCATTGTGGTTGATGCCATGATGCAGGTTGTTGGAACTGCACAACTAGAACCATCGCCGAAAGAAAATGGCCGGCATCGAGCTGAAGTGCAAAAAGTCATTGTAGCGAGCACCGTGCGTCGGCAAGGAATCGGCACGTTGATGCTGAATCAAATCGACATAAAAGCAATGCAATTGCAACGAAGTATGCTTTTTCTTGATACTCGAGTTGGCGATGCAGGTGAACATCTGTATGTGCGATCTGGCTGGCAAAAGTTCGGCGTCGCACCAGACTACGCATACAGCCCGACTGGCGAACTCGAGGGTTCGGCTTTTTATTTCAAAAAATTAGCATAACCGGCCTTGTCGTGTTAACGACAAGGCCGGCTGTGTATCAAATCAGCAGAATTTCTTGCGGTTTTGGTGACTTCTGTTCGTTCATGCTCCCCGAACGATACCCCGTCAGGTCAATCGTCACAAACTTATACCCGAGTTCCTTCAGTTTGTGTGTGATTTGCTGACGACACGACATTGCCAACTCGAACTGGTCGTCGGTGACTTCAATACGTGCAATCGTGTCATGATGCCGGACGCGGAATTGGAGAAATCCGAGTGAGCGCATGAATCGTTCGGCCTCATCAAGTGTTCGCAATTTGTCGGCCGTCACTCGCTCACCATATTGAATGCGTGACGATAAACACGCATATGAGGGTTTGTTCCAATTCGTCAGACCAAAGTTTTTGGCCAGTACTCGGATTTCAGCTTTGCCAATCCCGGCTTCAATCAACGGGCTACGCACATCAAATTCTCTGGCGGCTTGATGTCCAGGTCGATGAGTGCCTACGTCATCGGCCATGGCGCCGTAGATAATGGTTGCGATGCCATGCGCTTTTGCGACAGGTTCAAGTTCGGTGAAGAGCGTTTTTTTGCAGAAGTAGCAACGATCCGTGTCGTTACGAGCATATCCCTCAAGTTCGAGTT
>VGPG01000106.1 GCA_016875555.1 Chloroflexota bacterium
CATCACGTGCCTCAACTTCGACACGCTGCAAGATAATCTCGCGAGCCTGCTCCTCACTTAACCCAGAAATGCGCTCGAGCTCTTGGCGCTGCTGTTGCTTGAGTTGCTCGGCCTCAAGCGCATGTTGTTCGACGGTGCGTTCTCGCTGTTGAATCTGTCGTTCACGGCGCTCAACACCGTCAACTTTGCGATCAAGCACCTCTTCCTTGCGATTGAGACGCTCTTCTTGCTGACGAATGGTCTGTCGAGCCTCGCGAATTTGGACTTCAGCCTCACTCCGAATCCGCAACGCCTCGTCTGACGCCTGGATGCGCAATTCTTTGTGCTCAGTCCTGATTGCCTCTACTTTAAGTTGCCACTCAGCCTCTAGCCGACTGATTTGGTTTTGCGTACTCGTTCTATATATGAATAGCGCTACTCCAAAGCCAATTGAACCGCCGATGAGCAACATGAGGATTGGTAGTAGTACATCCCCCACTTGCTTGCCTCCATAAACACATCATAAACAGCATAAGTGTAGCACCAAATGACGCTGGTACTACCCACACAAAAATTGTGGATGTAAAGTCTGTTTGCTTATATTACTCGTTGATAATACTTTCTGTCAAGATAATACCTATTATCTGTAATACTATTTTCTGTTGTTCATTTTGTGTCAATAAGTTGTCAGTTATTTGTGCAGTTTTTTGCTCTCTAGTATGCCGTGCGTACGGATATATACCAACCAACCACCTGCAGACAGTGGTCCAAATTGATTGTGCGTAACCCGTTGACTCAATGCAATCCGGTCTGTTGCAAGGTGCGCAACCATGGCGCAGGTTTGCTGGCGTGTCTGCATCATGATCTCTGCGAGCTCGCTGACCGTGTGATGTGCCGGTGGTTTATAGGCGTCGTATTCCTCACGAAAAGGCGCTGCGCCGAGTAATTCACGCAACCGTGCCTGTGCCCAGTGTTCGATACCGATGATGTGACCAATGACCGCACGGTTGGATTGGTCGTCACGCGCGTTGCGCATCTGTGCGACTAGCAGCTCACCACTATCGCGGAGGGCATTCATGTGGGCGTCATAATCAAGGGATTTGCTGGGCCTTTCGAAAAAGAATTGACCAGCAACGGCGAAGAGTCGTGTCAAGAGTGATGATGCCATGGTGATTCCTTTGTGCGATTACACATCTTCAAACATGGAACCAGTGAGATACAAAATGCCAATCCACAGTGCACGGGCATGCCGATAAAACAGCACGCTTGCACTCGTCATGACGAGTGCAGTGGCACCGATAATCAACCATGTGGGGTATGTCGTTGTGACGGAGAGCACCGCACCAACAATGGCAATACTGAGGACCATAACCGTGTTAATGGCCATGCCACCGGTGATTTCACCGTGATCGCGTTCAAAAATGACCCCGCATACTGGGCAACGCACATTCATGCGAAACATACTGCGGAACATGTGCCCACGTTGACAGGCTGGACAACGCAAAAAAAGCGTGAGCCACAGTACACGAATAATCCGTACCACTGATGACCTCATATGGTGTTGGTGATATGGGCAACTGGATTGGGTGTAGGAGGGGGAGTGGTGGGCGATAGTGGATTCGAACCACCGACCTCAACGATGTCAACGTTGCGCTCTAACCAACTGAGCTAATCGCCCGTAAGCAGAATAGTAGCATGTCCGCTAGGTGTTTGTCAAATACACGTGTACAACTGTGCGCGTTGCTGAGCGATGCTGTGCACGGGTGCTCGGTGATATGATAGGCGGTAATGTGTGTCACAATACGCACATGTACGCATGTGCGCAAGGTGAGGTTCTATGCGTTTTTCGATTCGATTTAACAATGATCGCCCTGTGCGTGAGTATATGGAACTGGCACGTGCAGCCGAACTCGCAGGATTCGATCAGTTTTGGGTGAGCGACGATTTGTTTTTGTATGGGGTCTGGCCAATCCTTGCGAGTTGCGCCACCGTCACCAATCGCATTCATCTGGGTACCTGTATCGTAAATCCATACACGATGCACCCGGCTGAGATGGCCATGCAAGCAGTTGCGCTTGACGAACTCTCTGGTGGGCGGGCGTTATTGGGTATTGGTGCCGGTGCTGGAGACTTTTTGGGGTGGGTTGGGATGCCACAGCAACGCCCGCTGACGCGCATGATCGAAAGCATGCAGGTGTTGCGGGCGTTGTTTGCCGGTGAACGGGTGACACACCAGGGGAGTGAACTCGGGAGCTGGAGTGCTGAAGCGTACTTGCGGACGCCGAGTCGGCCTATTCCAATCTATCTGGGTGCCATGAGCCCCAAAATGCTCGAGGCCATCGGACAATACGCCGATGGTGGCCTCCCCCTGCTCTTCCCACCAGAACACTACCACCAGGTGCGTATGCACGTTGATCGTGGCTTGGCCCTCGCTGGGCGTACCCCAGATGCAGTTGACATGGCTGCCTGTATCTGGGTATCGGTGGGTGATGATGCGCACGCGGCTGAAGCTGTCTTGCGTCAAAAAATCGCTTACTACGGTCATGCACTGAGTGACACCATCTTGGCCAACCTCGGTGTGTCGCGCGATGAGTTTATTCCAATTAATCATGCCATTCAGCATGATCACGACGAGGCGCGCGCCTGCGCCATGGTGACGCCTGCCATGCTGAAGATCGGCATTACTGGCACGGGTGCCGATTTGCTCCCGCGGCTGGAGGCATTGGTTGCTGCCGGTGCGCGCCATATTAGTTTTGGCCCACCGCTTGGACCCAATCCACATGAGGCGATTACGGTACTGGGGCGTGAGGTACTGCCCGTCTTACGAGCCATGGCATAAGATACATCGCGTCGTATTGTGCCGTCTGCACAGAGACCGAGGCCTGGCATTGTGCCAGGCCTCGGTGATTCACACGATTGGTGATTAAGCGTGCGCTTGCCGTTGTAGGTGCGAGGCGCGCGCCAGATATTCGGTCTTTTCGTTGTCGTTGTGTGCAACCATGGCCAACGTCGTCCATACCTGCACTTCACGTGGGTATACTTCGCTCATGATCTCGAGTAGCGTACGTACACGGCGATAATCTCCCTGCTGGTAGAGCCGGTTGGCAATCTTCAAGAGCGCTTCACATTCGGAATTACGCATTATTGCACCGTCTCGGCAATCAACCAACCCTCGCTCCGGTTGCTCCCGCCATAGAGACGGAGATTGGTTGAATCAGTGTGAATGTCAAAGATGAGTGCGATGCTCTGGAGTGCGCCACCGTTATACAGGACATCGCCGATATCAATGTCAGAAACCACCCCACGACCGCCACCGATGTTGAGCAACTCTTGAGTGCGCTCAACGTTGACGTTGTAGGTGCGACCTTGATCATCTTGTAGCACAAAGAAGTCTGCAGGAATCGGTTGATCGGTGCCCGTGCTGTTGCGTACGACCACGACGACCACGTAATATGCGCCATTTTGTGGTGCAGTATTGGGGAAGCGCGCTGTGCGGACCCCGGCAATAACTGGACTGCGTACGCCGTACTCCCAACCCTCGGCCGTCTTGGCGGTGTTTTCGGTATTGAGAAGCACAACGGTGATGGGCGTTGGCGCCATGGTTGGCTCAGTGGTCGGCACTGGCTCGCTGGTTGGGACCTCGAGCGTGGGCGTGCTGATGATGCCGTTCAAGAGACCATCCGTTAAACTGCCACCCGTGTCCGCGCTCTCTTCACTACTTGTCCCCATAAACTGACTAGCCAAAAAGTAGCCAAGTACGAGCACAAGCACGCCAAGAATTCCCCACATGACTGGGCTAGGACCACGCGGCTCGTCATCTTCGCCGTCGTATAAGTGCGAATCAACCGACTCAAGCTCGCGCGTTAGTTCTTCTTCGTACTGCGAAAGCGGACGACTCGGCCGTACCGGTCGCCCTCGGCGCCCAAACAGGTTGCTGGTGGTCTGCTTGACCGCCTCGACGATGCTCCGTCGATCTCCCCCCTGCACCCCGTTTAGGGCACGCAATCCACGCAACGCCATGTCGTTCTGTGGGTCAATCTCGAGGGCACGCTCAAGCGCCGCACGGCGCTGTCGCGGGTCATCTGATACACCCGCTAACCACAACCATGCCTGAATGTTGTCGGGATCTTGGCGCGTCAGCAACGTAAACAAATTACGCGCCTCTTCGCGATTACCGTCTCGGGCGGCATCCATACCTAGTGCGAGTATCTCGTTTGCGTCAGCCATCGTTCTGCTCCAGTTCCCATGCGGCAACACTATTACATAACGTTAACAGGTTTACTATAAGTTATAGTATAGCAAATGAGACATCGTTGGTCAATCAGGAATTTTGGTAGTTTATATTTGTGTAAATACGTCATTCTGATGCAATAAATAACGATTAATCATTCATCAATGAAATGAACATATACTGCATACATGATGATTCATCGGTACGATCATGTGTCAATCATGAAGATATGGTACGTATCGCTACGGACACTGTGCTCCTGTCGCAGATTGCATATTTCAGATATGATGAATTGAGGTGTGATAGAGGCGAGGGGTACGATGCGTTTAGTCAGTTTTCGACGAGCAAGTGATCGCGTGCGTGCAGGAGTCATGGTCGAGCACGGCATTATTGATATTCATGAGGGTATGGCGTTGATTAGCGACGAACGGCCATCAGAGGCGTTATCGCTTGCGACGATTATCGGCGGCAGTCATGAGAGTACGCATTTGGGCAGTGTGGTGTTACTCGAGGAGATTGTTGCGAGTCAACAACAGTCAGGGCTTGACATTGCACAATGGTTTGGTGGTGTGGAGATGTTGGTGCGGCGGAACGATGTGCAGTTAATGGCACCGCTGACCGATCTCGTCGCGTGGCGTCGTACGGCGCAACATGTGCAGGTCTACGAAACGTTGCTCCGACGCCAAGGCGCACATATTCCGCTCCATTGGTATGAACGCGCGCCACTCTGGGCCGCCATGGCACCGTCGTTGTACGGAGATCGGGCCATGCTGCCGTTTCCTACGACCACCATGTGTGATGTAGAGTGTGAGATTGCCTGGATTACGATGAG
The DNA here is from genome assembly GCA_016875555.1 of Chloroflexota bacterium. Taxonomy (GTDB): domain Bacteria; phylum Chloroflexota; class Chloroflexia; order Chloroflexales; family Roseiflexaceae; genus UBA965. The sequence goes on from VGPG01000106.1 coordinate 5,043, forward strand.
TGATCTGCAGAATGCCGATATCGGAGATGCACAAAGTGCGATTTTGGGCATGTGGATTATCGGGCATGTGGTGGCCCGTGATCGGGCTGACGACGATGTGCTTCATGGGCTCTGGGCGCGACCGAACGGCGTGGTCATGGGGCCAATGATTACCACGCTCGATGAACTATCAGAATTCATGTTGCCGGATGGGCGAGTGCGTATCACCGTGCAACTCCTCGTAAACGATGTGCGTGTGGCTCAGATGAATCTGCGTGATGTGCACTACACCATGGCCGAAGTGACAGCCCATGCCAGCGATGGATGCCTGATTCCTGCAGGGAGTGTATTTAGCAGTGGTGTGCTCACCAGTCTGAGTGTGCACGATGGAACGTGGCTGGTGCCGGGCGATGACGTCATCATTGATGCCGGTCCTCTTGGTACGGTACGCTGGAGCATGGAGGATTGGTGATGTCTCGGAAGCTGTTCATGGCGATGGTTGTTGTGGTGTTGGCTGGGTGTACGTCACCTGTGGCGACGGTGCCAACGCCCTCTGCTTCACCGCATACTGCCGAAGAAACGCGTACTCCGTCCATACCCGCAACTCCCGAACCGCAACGCAGTACGGGTGTGCAACCATTACAACCGATTGTGCTCCAGCTCAATACAACAGGGGTGCGTGGTGATGGGGCCATCGAAATTCTTGATGCGACGGGCATGCTGGTTGACCGGGTGCCGTTCACGATTACTGCGGATACGACAGCGGTGACAGTGACGCCCCGTGGTGCCATTGGTCCGGCACAGGCGCAATGGCGTGACGCTACTGGCGTTGTGGCACTTGGTGACGCCGTATATACGCTTAATCCAGTCAGTACTGTGGTCACCGATGACCCGGTGTTTGGCGATCTTTTCCAAAAAACAGTCGTCTATATTCAAGGAAGCATGCGCAGTTATGCGCTGAATGGGACGGATATTCGTGGGTATCGCTCACCCGATAATCCGTTGTTGTGGCTCCGTGATCACGTCTATCAGGGACGTGGATTCCGCTATTTCGAAACGGACGTGGTGAGCCTCCTCAATGCGTTCCGCGTTGCGCAGCGCCCCGATGGGAGTCTGCCCGATTGGGTAGATGCACCGGAGTTGGGTGTGACTGCAGGCCGCAAAGAAGTTGAGTCTGATTTGGAGTTTTTGTATGTGCAGGGGATCTACGAAGCATGGCAGATGACCGGCGATGATGCCTGGATGATTGACATGCTACCGTCGGCGCGTCAGGCCATCACGTACAGTACCAGTGACCCACTGCGTTGGAATAGTGTGCGTGGTTTAATTCGTCGACCATACACGATTGACATGTGGGATTTTGAGTATGGACCGACCACAACCAATCCCGAGACCGGTGCTCCCGCTCCGCGCCACTGGATCGACAATCAAACCATCTGGGGTTCATTCCACGGTGACAACACCGGTCTGATTCAGGCCTTGCGCATGTTGGCCACAATGGAGAGTAGAGCAGGCAATGACGCGCAAGCGACCGTGTATCGTGCACAAGCCGATGACGTGCAGCGCCGCATGATGAAACTACACTGGAACGGACGATTTTTGCGTCACTTTGTCCCCGAAGATACTGACTTTCGTCCTGAGGGCGTTGACATGGAAGCGCAGTTGAGTATCTCGAATGCATATGCGCTCAATCGCGGGATTTTTACACCGGTACAAGCCGCAGAAGTACTCGGTATCTACTACGAGCGAGGTGCCGCGAATCCCAACATACTTTTACCGTGGTTCAGCATTGATCCCCCCTTCCCACCGTATTCGTACGGCATGGCTGGGCGCAAAGGTGAGATCCCCGGCGAGTATGTGAATGGTGGCATCATGCCGGTGGTGGGTGGCGAATTAGCACGCGGTGCGTTTGCCATTCGTGCGGAGACGTTCGGATTCGACACGCTCCGACATTACCACGTGCTTACCAACCGACATAATGGAACGTACTTGTGGTACTACCCCAACGGCGAACCGGGTATCTCTGGTCCTGATACCATCCCCACGGATGGATGGGGTGCGGCGGCTATGCTCGGTGCCCTGATGGAGGGAGCGGCTGGAATAAGCGATTCGAGTATCGCGTATCAGGTGAGCCGCATTACTCCGCGTTGGCAATACGGTGGCGTGAACGCGGCCTATGTGGTTGCACGGTATGCGGCCGGTGACGGCTATGTGGCCTATCGCTGGCAAAAGCGCCCTGGCGCGATACGCATCGAAGTCACCGGATCGAGTCAGTTTAGTACGCTCAACTTGCCCATGCAGATAGGCACTTTTGATACAGCACAGGTCATGCTCAATGGTGTACGTCGCGATGATCTCAAACAACGACTCGATGGTCTGCCACACGTGGTTGTGTCCACGAGTGCCGATATCCCTGGTGTCTCACATGTGGTTGAGGTAACATGGCCAGAGTAATTCGCCGGTATAATCGCAACAGTCATAAGAGATGAAAGGAACCCATTCGTGATGAATCATGCCGCTATCGCGCAGTCGTTTCTCGACTCACGTACAAACCGCACGCTACTAACCCCACCCTCGAACATCCCAGGCTACACGCTCCATGATGCCTATGCTGTGGCCAAAATCCACTTTGATCATGCAGTGGCTGCCGGGCATATGCCGGTTGGGCGCAAAATCGGCTTCACGAACCCGGCTGCCTGGAGCAGCATGAACCTGAATACCGCAGTGTGGGGCTACGTCTATGCGCATACCGTATTCGATACCACGGCGGGGCATACCACTCACGACGTGACCACGGCACTTCAGCCCAAAATCGAGCCCGAAATCATGTTTGGGCTCAAGGCAGACGTGCTCGGCGCTATCGACCCCGTCAAAGCGCTTGAATCAGTGGAGTGGATTGCCCTCGGCTACGAAGTCGTCTCATGCCCGTACCCCGATTGGCAGTTCAAAGGCGTTGACGCCGTGTCGGCCTTCGGGTTGCACCGCGCCTTGTATGTTGGTGCCAAACGGATGCTGACCGCCAGCGATGATCTGGCCGACATCGTGGCACGCCTGGCCACTGTCAAGGGGCGTATCTACAAAAACGGCGCACTGGCCGGCGAAGGGAGTGGACAAATCGTGTTGGGTAATCCGGTGCGTGCGTTGGCGGCACTTGCCGTGGTTACTGCCAATCAGCCACAATTTGCACCGTTAGCAGCTGGCGAAATCATCAGTAGCGGTACACTGACACCGCCCCCTACGATTGCGGCCGGCGATGTGATTCGTGCTGAGGTTGAGGGCTTTGATTTGGCTCCGATTGAGGTTGCGTTTGTCTAGCGTGTATTGAGTGTTGCGGAGCGGTGTAGTAAAATGCGCCGTTCCGGTTTCTTGTAAGTGAAAAGTGAAAAGTGAAAAGTGAAAAGTGAAAAGCTCGTATTAAGGTGGATGAAATGATTCGAGGTGAGATTGGGTCGTGCGGATTGAATCTTAGTGAAAAGTGAAAAGTGGGGTGTCTTGAGTATTTAATTATGTGGTGGCCTAAATGAGGAACATAGCATGGGTGGCGGTGTGAATCCACTCTTGTACATGTCCAAAAATTATTTCAAATACATTTAAATATTTAAAATTAATTTGAAATAATCATCACTGCATCAGATTTGCAAAATCACTTTATAATGGACACAATCAGACGCGCCATTGTTGATATGCACGGCACGTAAAGCGGAAAGGTTTGTTTCCATGAGTGATGGTTTGATTGATGTATTTGGAGCACGCGCGCCACTCAAGGTCGGTAACAAGCAGTATGTGATGTATCGTCTTGATGCATTACAGAAGGTTGCCGGTCATACATTAGCCTCGTTGCCGTTTTCGGTAAAGGTCGTGCTCGAAGCGTTGTTGCGCAATATTGGCGACGGCTTCACTAGTCAAGATGATGTTGAGGCATTGGCCAAGTGGACACCAGCGAGCGCTGGGTCGCGCGAGGTGGCCTTCAAGCCAGCCCGTGTGTTGATGCAAGACTTCACTGGTGTGCCGGCCGTGGTTGACTTGGCCGCCATGCGCGACGCCATGAAGCAGTTGGGTGGCGATCCCTCACGCATTAACCCGTTGGCCCAGGCCGACTTGGTGATTGACCACTCGGTGCAGGTTGATGCGTTCGGGCATGGT
>VGPG01000107.1 GCA_016875555.1 Chloroflexota bacterium
TGCCCGCCGTGATTGTCATGCCCGAGCGCGCACCGCTCACCAAAGTCACCGCCACCCGTGGCTACGGCGCCGAGGTGGTCTTGTCGGGCGCCACCTTTGACGATGCCGGCGTCACCGCCCGCCGCATCCAGCAAGAGCGCGACCTGACCTTCATCCATGCGTTCAACGACACCAACGTCATCACCGGCCAAGCCACCCTCGGCCTCGAGATCTTTGCGGCCCTGGCCCACGCCACCGTGGTGGTGGTACCGATCGGCGGCGGCGGCTTGATTGGCGGCATCTCGACAGCCCTGCGCCTGCTCGGCTCCAAAGCCCGCATCGTCGGTGTGCAGGCCGCCGGCTGTGATGCCGTGCGCCCCTCACTCGCCGCCGGGCACCCAGTTCGTGCCGAGAGCGTACGCACCATCGCCGACGGCATCGCCGTCAAGCAACCGGGCGACCTGACGTTGCCCATCATTCAACGCAACGTCGATGCCGTCGTCACCGTTGATGACGACCAAATCGCCACCGCCATCACGCATGCCGCCCGTTCGTTACATCTTGTCGTCGAAGGTGCCGGGGCGGCCGGATTAGCCGCCTTATTGGCTGGGCTCATCCCGCTCAACAGCGATGATGTGGTGTGTAATGTGCTGTGCGGCGGCAACATCGACGCCAACTTTTTGAGTCGCGTGCTCGAACAAACGCTGGTCCACCAAGGGCGTTACATCATGCTGCGCATCGACGTCCCCGATCGCCCCGGCAATCTGGCCCCGCTGTTGCGCGTGGTGGCCGATAGTGGCGCCAATGTGGTCGACATCTTCCACCGGCGCGCCACCTGGCTCGTGCCCATCGACCGCGTCGGCATCGAGCTGATTCTCGAGGTGCGCGACCACGATCATGGTCGGCAGGTGGTTGACACCCTGCGTCAGCACGGCTACGGCGTCGAGCCGACCGGCCAGCGCCCCAACGGTGGGCTATGATCCGTCTGATTGCCACCGACATCGACGGCACATTGGTATGGCGCGGCGTCTTGCCCGCCCAAAACCGCCATGCGCTCCACCATGCTCACCAACAGGGGGTGCAAGTGGTCTTGGCCACGGTACGCAAGTATTCGTCTGCCAAAGAAATCGCCGACAGCGTGGGCCTCACCTGCCCCTTGATTTGTGAGGGCGGCGCCACCATTTATGACCACACCGGCACCTGCGTCTACACCAACGCCATCGATGACGAGAGCATGCACGCAATTGCCCACACCGCCGATCGGCTAGACATCGACCTGTTGGTCACGCATGCCGGCATCAACTACGCCACGCCCAATGCCATTCAAGAGTTGGGGCACAACGACCCGACCATCATGGCCAGCATGGTATCAATCCCGTCGGCGACGGCCCTGCCCACCTTGTCGGGCATCACGCGCATCATCGTGGCCGGCGCCGAGCAGGTGCTGACGCTCGAGCAGGCGCTCACCGGCTTGCCGTTGCGCCTGGCCAAACACTTCCGGCGCGACGGCGTGCTCGACGACGCCGTGATTACCAGCGTCAGCGCCACCAAAGAGCAGGCCGTCGCTCACTGGTGTGCCATCAACGGGCTGACGTGGCACGACGTCATGGCCATCGGCGACGCCGAGGCCGACGCTGGCATGATTCAGGCAGCCCGCATCGGGGTAGCGCCGGCCAATGCCACTGAGGCCGTCAAGGCCGTGGCCAATTGGGTCGCTCCGCTGGCCGAAGAAGGCGCCGTGGCGGCGGCCGTTCAGCGCTTTGTATTAACCGCACAGAAGGGATAAATTACGATGTTTCTCAATGGCACCAAAAACGGCGTGGTGGTGGGTGTACAAGCCATCAGCATTCATGGCACCATCATGTACGACGTCACCTTTCAGCTAGCCAACGAGGCCAACGTGCGCACGGCGCGTATCGGCCCCGAGGCCATCAGCGGGCAGTTGGCGCCGGGCAGTAGCGTCAACGTCGTCTTTTTGATGAATGTGGTCACGGCCATGCAGGTCGTGTAATTACAAGATTCGGTCGAGACTCAACAAAAACGGTAAGCCGCTTTCGATGCGGATACGCCCCAACATCACCGCCACCTGCGGCTTGAGGGTGCCACAAAAGAGCGCCAGCGCATCGGCCTGACTCAGGTGAATCACCGCTTCGGGCTGGCTGACCTCCCCGGAGCTGGGGCGCACCGAGCCCCCTTCGTTGAAGCGCAACACCAGCGAGCCACGCAACGCTCGCAGGGCGGTGATTTTGCCCCGGCGAATCGGCCCCACGATGAACTGACTGCCACTGGCCTGGATAAAGGTCTTAATCACCTCGTGGGTGCCACTCACGCGCACGTTGATTGGTCGATCGATGGTGGCCACCAGCGTGGCATCGGGGCCATCGGCTACGACCACGTGCGTCTCGTGGGTATCGGTTGTCTCGAGCACAATTGTCAGGTGTACCTGTTGTTGTGCATCGCGGGGCAACTCGCTGACCGCAGCCGCATATGCCTGTAACAACGGCGCAATCGCTGGAACGAGTCCGGCGCCAGCCGTTTTGTGCCCATCACTCATGGTGTCATACTTTCTTGTGACAGCGGCACAACCACCGCTGGATCAGCATCTAACGTAATAATCATCTGCAACGGCCGCCCAGGCGGCACCGGCACCTGAAAAGAGAATGGCTGCTGTTTCAACGCCACGAGCTCAATCGATGACTCACCCACGCCATACTTGGTATTCACGGCATCCACAAACAAAATATCCTTCAGTCCGAGCGTAATATTCTCTTGCGTGCGGTTCTCAATCGTACCACGGATTTCGAGCGTCGAACCGACACGTTGCATATTGCTCACATACACGGCGATGCGTTGACCAATCGCGTGTGGTGTCGCCGTCGGCCCTGCCGGTACAGTCGCCAGCAAATCATCAAGAATGGCGAGCTCAGGTGTCGGCGCTTGCTCAAACACCGTCGTCAGCGCCCCCCGTTGCTGATCCATCGACGTCAGCGCTATCAACCCAATTCCGATGAGCAGACCCACCAGCCACAACGGTACCTGCTTGGGCTCCATCATCTTCCTCCATGACATCTTCGAATCGCTGTATTATTGTATAGTAGTTCGTCACACCATGACGCACCAAGTTCGTACTCGTAACGACTGTGTAGTATCATCCATGCCCACCCTGCTGCTCATCGGCATCACTGCCTTGATATTCGCCATCCTCGCCACGCCTGTGGCCCGGCGCATCGCCCTGTTGCTAGGCGTCGTCGATGCGCCGTCTCAGCGCAAAATCCACACCAATCCGGTGCCGTTGTTAGGCGGCGCCGCGATTTATGTGGCGTTTGTCGGTGCGCTGCTCTTGTTCGGCGAACGCTTCTACATCCGCGAACTCATCAGCATCCTGCTGGCTGCCACCCTCGTCTCGCTGTGCGGGCTGGTCGACGACCGCTGGACGCTCAACGCCTACGTCAAACTCGTCGGCCAAGCCAGTGCCGCCATCATTTTGCTCATCGGCGGCGTGCAGGTCAACCTCTTCGCCGCGCCGTGGCTCAACTGGGCCATCACCATCGTCTGGGTCGTCGGCATCACCAACGCCACCAATTTGCTCGACAACATGGACGGGCTGTCGAGCGGGGTGGCCGTGGTCTGTGCCACGTTCTTTTTGTTGCTCGCCGCCCAAAGTGGCCAAATCCTGGTCAGTGCCCTCGCAGCCGCACTGATCGGCGCCTGCATCGGCTTTTTGCGCTACAATCTCAACCCGGCGACCATCTTCATGGGTGACACGGGGTCGCTGTTTATTGGTCTGTTGCTGGCCGTGCTGGGCATCAAACTGCGCTTCCCCGCCAACCAATTCATCATCACCTGGATGGTGCCGTTGTGCGTCTTGGCCCTGCCCATCGTCGACACCACACTGGTCACCATCTCGCGCCTGCGTCGTGGCAAAAACCCGCTGACTCACGGCGGCAAAGACCACATCTCACACCGCCTCGTGGCCCTCGGCCTAACCCGGCGTGAGGCCGTGTTGACCTGCTACCTGATGGCCGGCGTCGGCGGCGTCTTTGGCACCTACATCGCCTCAGCCCGCTCATTTGATGCGTATATTGCGGCTGGGGTGTTGGCGGTATTGGCCGTTGGGGTTATGTTCTTTTTCGAAAAACGGGCCCCTGTCGGGGCCTGACATCCTACACCGTACGACACATTGGTATAGACCGATTGATGTATGCGACGCAGCCGTGCTGCGTCGCTACATCCTGACACCCATCCCTACCGTCACTGCATGCCGGCCTTTAATCACGACGCAGCCGTGCTGCGTCGCTACATCCTGACACCCATCCCTACCGTCACTGCATGCCGGCCTTTAATCACGACGCAGCCGTGCTGCGTCGCTACGGCAATCAACCCCACCGTCATTGCATGCCGGCCTTTAATCACGACGCAGCCGTGCTGCGTCGCTACATCCTGACACCCATCCCTACCGTCACTGCATGCCGGTCATTACACCGTAAATGACGGTTGAATGGTCTCATCCCGATTCATCGTGTTTCCTTTTCATCAAATGTCCGGACATACGGACAAATAATGTATAATTAAAACCATAACGGCACATACAGGAGCAGACACATGCTGTATCAACGCACCATAGACCGCGAATACACGACCGACGTGCTTGTTGTCGGGTCCGGATCGGCCGGGGCCACAGCGGCAATTACTGCTGCACAGGGGGGATGTCGGGTTCTGTTAGTAGAGCGCTACGGTTTCATGGGGGGTACAAGTACGCAGGTCCTCGACACGTTTTATGGGTTTTATACGCCCGGGCAAGTGGCCCACAAAGTAGTCGGCGGCGTCCCCGACCAGGTGGTCGAGCGCTTGATGACGCGTGGACGTGCCCTCATGCGCCCCAACACCTACGGCGCCGGGCAGGGCATCACGTACGATCCACAGACGCTCAAAATCGTCTGGGAGGAGTTAGCCGTGGCGGCCGGGGTACGCCTGCTCTACCACACCACTGTCATCGACACCATCATGCATGATACACAGGTGCTCGGCGTGGTAGCCATCAACAAATCAGGCATAGTACGCATCAACGCGCGCATCATCATTGATGCATCGGGCGACGCCGATGTGGCCGTACGTGCCGGCGCACCATATGAGGGTGGTGATGATGGGAGTGCACTGCAATCACTGACCACCACCTTTCAGATGATCAATGTGGATGACGCACAGGCGCGTCGGGTCAACAAAACGCAGCTTCACGCCTTGATGGCCGACGCTATCGCACGCGGATACGACCTACCACGCAAAGAGGGGAGCGTACATATCACGCCCTTCGACGGCGTAATGGTCACCAACATGACGCGGGTGGCACATGTCAATGCGCTGGACATCGAGGCGCTGACTGCCGCCGAGATAGAGGGGCGCCGGCAGGCGGAGCGTTACGCCCAATTTCTGATTGACTATGTGCCAGGGTATCAACGAGCCGTACTCAACCAACTCAGTCACCAAATCGGTGTGCGCGAGACACGGCGCATCATCGGGGCCTACCAACTCACGCGCGACGACGTCATCAACGCGCGCGACGCCGCCGACAGCATTGCGCGCTGTGGGGCACCAATCGAAGATCATCATGGCGGCAGTGACACGACGTGGCACTACTTGGCCGATGGGGCAACCTATGCTATCCCTTTCCGTTGTCTTATCCCGCAAGAAATTACTGGCGTATTGGTAATTGGACGCTGTTTGTCGGCGAGTCACGACGCCCACGCATCGGTCCGTAGCATGGGGCAGTGCATGGCCATGGGGCAGGCTGCCGGCGTGGCCGCTACCATGGCACACGACCAACACGTTGCGCCCCATCAGGTTGATGTGTTAGCAGTACAAAAGGCTATCACACGATTAGGAGGCATCGTATGACGCGCGTCATCCGCACAGTGCGGGGCGACATCTCCCCAGACACCTTGGGCATCTGTGCCATGCACGAGCATCTGTTGGGACGGCCGCCAGCACCATTCGATGCTGAGCAGGATTTGGTGCTTGATGACGTGCAGGCCGTCCAAACCGACATACGACATTTTCAACAGGCAGGCGGTCGGGCCATCGTCGAGATGACACCAATTGACTATGGGCGCAACATTGTGGGGTTGGCACAGATTGCCGAGGCGTGTGATATCCACATCGTGGCGGTGAGTGGCTTTCTCAAAGAAAAATTCGCTCATCATTGGCTTATCAATCAATCGCCTCAGGTACTGAGTCAACGCCTGATTGCAGACATCACGATTGGCGTCAATGGCACACCGTATCGGGCAGGATTACTCAAGGCAGCCTCGAGTTTGCACCAAATCACCGCATGTGAGCAGACGGCGTTTGTCGCAGCCGCATTAGCGCATCACGCGACTGGCGCCACCATCTCAACGCACACCGAGGCAGGCACGATGGCGCATGCGCAGGTTGATTTGCTCACGCAACACGACGTACCGGTCGAGCGCATCATCATCGGGCATTGCGACCGGTTGCTTGACCTTGAGCACCACAAGTCGCTGCTCACACGAGGGGTCACCATCGGTTACGACCAAATCGGCAAGTCCAAGTATGCCAGTGACACAACTCGTGCGGCCATGATTGCCGCATTGTGTCATGCCGGGTTCGTCAATCAACTGGTCATCGCATGCGACATTGCACGACGAAGCGGTCTACGCGGGTACGGGTCAACCGATGCGCCGAGCTACGTCCATCTCATCAGTGACTTCGTCACTCTCCTCCGCGAGGCCGGAGTCAGTGATGCACACATCACGCAGATGCTTATCAGCAATCCGGTCCGCTTATTGTCAATCGGAGTATAATGACATCATCACCGATCGGGAGACTGAGGAGTTCGTATGCACGAGAGTCGTCCAATTGCTGATTTTGCCGCATTTGGCACGTCACCATTAGACCAACGAAGTCCTATACCGCTGTACCACCAAATTGAAGGTCACCTGCGTCAGCTCATCAGATCGGGGCAACTACCGGCTAACACGGTCTTGCCACCCGAACTTGAGTTGGGCACGTGGTACGGCGTGGGGCGACACACGATGCGTACAGCCTTGACCAATCTCGTCAACGAACGACTTATCACGCGGCGGGCCGGGGTAGGCACCTACGTGTTGCCCCAAGAAGAACGGGCCAACTTCTATCTCAATCGAAGCTTCACCCATCAAATTACGGCCATGGGCCTGCGCCCGCGGTCACAGGTGTTATCGGTACACCAGGCTACCATCGACGTGAATGCACCCATCATCCTGCAACGGTATCATGGGTCACCGGCACTCTTTTTGGCACGCCTCCGCTACGGCGACGACATACCGATTAGTCTGCAATTCAGTACGATCATCGGACCACACAGCGAACAGCTCACCAAGGTTGACTTTGGCGTGCACTCACTGTACACGGTACTACAGCACGAATACGGTCTACAGATTGACCGCATCACCCACACCATCAACGCCGTAGCCGCCGACGAAGAGCAAGCCTATCTGCTCGATATCGCGCCAGGTACACCGTTGCTCCTCGTCAAGACGGCGAGTTACAGCGAGCAACAACAACTCGTCGAATACACGGTGAGTTATTATCGAACGGATCGATACGAATATCACACGGTGATTGCCCAATAAAAAATTGCACCACCCACACAAACCTCGGTATACTACCCGTATTGACACAAGAAGTTGGGGATTATCCGTGGTACGCATCAAATCAGCCCGTGACATCGCCGCCATGCGCATTGCTGGCCAACTTGTGGCCCATACATTTGCACACATCACACCACTCGTCGCACCTGGTGTCAGCACAGCGACCTTGGACCGGATCGCCGAGGAGTATATCCGTGCCAACGGGGGTATTCCTGCGTACAAGGGGTATCTCGGCTTTCCAGCCACATTATGCATCTCGCCCAACAACGTCATTTGTCACGGTATCCCCGGTCCACACACGCTCAACGAAGGGGATATTGTGGGCATTGACGTCGGTGTCATCGTCAACGGCTGGTACGGCGACGCCTGTATCACCTTACCAGTAGGGCGGATTAGCCCAGTCGCCCAACGCTTACTCGACTGTGCCAAGTCGGCACTCGAGGTAGGGATTGTAGCCGCCACCGTCGGCAATACATTGGGTGACATCGGGGCGGAGATTCAGCGTCATGCCGAGGCACAGGGGTTTAGCGTGGTGCGTGAATACACGGGGCACGGCATTGGCAAGGCGCTCCACGAAGAGCCAACCGTGCATCATGTGGGTCAGGCAGGCGCAGGAATCACGCTCAAGTCGGGCATGGTCTTTACGATTGAGCCGATGATTAATGCGGGCAGTCATAAGACGCAGCTCGACAAAAAAGACAAGTGGACCGTACGCACCGCCGATGGATCACTCTCCGCACAGTTCGAGCACACCATTGCGATTCACCCAGACGGGCCACAACGCCTGACTGTGTTATAAGGAATTCACGCACATGCACCTGCACCTATCTCCTGATGTCCAAACTGCCCTCGTACAACGCCACCCACTCGTTGCGCTGGAGAGTACGGTCATCGCCCACGGGCTCCCCTATCCGCATAACGTTGACATCGCTCGGCAAATGGAAGCGGTGGTACGGCAAGGTGGAGCCACGCCGGCGACCATTGGCGTGGTAGCTGGTCAAGCCACGGTCGGTCTTGACGATGCCACGCTTGAGCGCTTTGCACAGGCAAGCGATGTGCGCAAACTCGCACGACGTGACATTCCGTTGGCCATCGCTGATGGCGCATTTGGGGCTACCACGGTCTCAGCCACGATGGCGCTGGCCCATGCTGCGGGCATCGAGGTCTTTGCGACGGGTGGGATTGGCGGGGTCCATCGTGATGCCCGCACCAGCTTCGACATTTCGGCAGATCTGACCGAGCTGGCCAAAACGCCTGTCATCGTGGTCTGTGCCGGCGCCAAGTCAATTCTCGACTTGCCGGCCACGCTTGAGTACCTCGAGACGGCCAGTGTGCCCGTGTACGGGTTGGGCACACATGAGTTCCCGGCGTTTTATAGTGCGCAGAGCGGTTTGGCAGTCAACTACGCCGCCGACGTAGCGACGATTGCCCGCGCCTG